>WGCP01000477.1 GCA_015493715.1 Desulfobulbaceae bacterium | reverse complement strand
GGTTGCTGTGATTAAAATAGTAAGATTTTATTATATAGATGGCTATCATGCCCATGATGTTTCTTTCTCTCTGCTTACGGCCTGCAGTCTTTTTGCATGAGTCGTCTTTAGCGCAGGCTCTGAAATAATAGTGTTGTTTTTTGAGGTCTCAGGGGTAAAGAGTGAGAAGGTTAATCTTAGATTGAATGGAATACAAGGATTAGAATATGAGTAAACGAACATTTCAGCCCTCCAATATCAAAAGAAAACGAACCCATGGCTTTCGCGTCCGTATGAGTACCCGTGCCGGCCGGGCTATTATAAAACGTCGTCGTGCACGAGGTCGAAAACAGCTATCCGCCTGATGGCTACCGGGCATTACAGGCTTCCCAAGACCTGTCTATTAAGAAAAAATCAGGAATTTGATTGGGTCTACAGCCGGGGAAGACGATTGCATGGAAAGGGGTTTTCTCTGATCTATGCGGACGGTTCCACAGATTGGAACAGGTTGGGAATCAGCGTACGGAAAAAAACCGGCAGGGCCGTTGATCGAAACAGGATTAAGCGTATTATTCGTGAGGCCTTTCGTCTGCACAGGGAGTCATTTCCGAAAAAGAGCGATATCGTTGTGACTGTGCGACCTGGGTTTTCACTGCGATCACCTTCCGAGGTTCTGTCGGCTGTGGTCGGTCTGTTGCGTGCCGACGGCCGGGCGGCATAGACTATGTGTCATTCCTGTCGAGAAAACATCCAAAATACCAAGTCCACAATAAAGCCTTGTGGATTTATCACGCGGCTATGCCTTTTTTGTGTCCGCAGCTATCAGGTTTGTATTTCACCGCTTTTCCCGCCGACCTGCCGCTATACGCCGACCTGTTCCCAGTATGCCGTCGAGGCTATAGGCCGATATGGCCCTTTACGAGGGGTAGCAATGGCCCTATGGCGAATTCTTCGCTGCCATCCTTTTTCCCGTGGCGGCTATGACCCCGTGCGCTGACTGTCGTTTGTTCTGCACGACGGGGACGATTGCATGCACGTCTTTCGGTGCTATTTTTTAATTCAAGGAAAGAAAAATTCATGGATCTTCAACGAGCCTTTCTGGCAATAGTTTTGTCGTTTATTATTCTATTCGGCTATCAATATCTCTTTGTTAAGCCTGCTGTCAAACAGCAGCAAAACACCGTCCAGCAGGTGGAAAAAGAGAAAGCGAATACGCGGGAAGCTGCAACGCAGACGGCAAAGAAACAGGTGGCCGTAACGCCGAAACCCGCCGTCGTGCAACCTGCAGCACCTGTTATTGCCGAAGATCCCGATGCCCGGGACATCACCATAGAGACACCGCTGTATACCGCCGTTCTTACGGAGCAGGGGGGAGGGTTCAAACATTTTATTTTAAAAAAGTATCGGACCGAACTTAATAAATCCTCGGTAAACATGGACCTTGTCCCTGATGTGGGTATCGGGGAATTACCGGTTGTCTTTTCCCTTGATAACGGCGCCGGTACAACACTGCCGGCCTTCCATGCCGACAAGGACAAAATCTCCCTGACCGGCCGGAATGAGACCAAAACCATGACCATGAAGGCAACCCTTGCCAACGGCATGGTGGTCACCAGGAAGCTGACCTTTTACGGCAACAGTTATATGGTCGATATGAAGTATACGGTCGACAATCCGGGAACCGGCTCGGTTCGGATTTCTCCTGCCATGAGTATGAATAATGCGCCCTTTGCCCATGGCAGTACGACCAGCCGTTACCTTTTTCGTGGGCCGGCCCTTTATGTTGATGCTAAACTCAACCAGATTAAACCCAAGAAACTGGTGGACGGGCCAAAGGTTTTTCAGGGTGATGTCAGCTGGGCCGCCTATGAGGATAACTATTTTATCAATTCTCTTCTTCCGCTCAACGAAGGCAACCATATGGTGACCATCGGCGGGACGGCGAGCCGGATCAGAACCGTCATCTCAGAAGGCGAGACTACGCTGGCACCAAGTGGGAGTGCCGCCTATCATTACAAGATGTATTTTGGTCCGAAAAAGCTTTCTATTCTCAAAAAGGAAGATCATAATCTTGCCAAGGCTATCAATTTCGGCTGGTTTGATGTGTTGGCAAAACCGACTCTCTGGTTGTTGAATTATCTTTATGGCTACATCGGCAACTACGGTGTTGCCATTATTATCGTAACCATTCTCATTAAAGGTGTCTTCTGGCCGATTACTTCCAAGGGTATGCGGTCCATGAAGAACATGCAGAAACTTCAGCCCAAAGTTGCTAAACTTAAGGAAAAATATAAAGACGATCCGAGTCGGTTGAATCAGGAAATGATGGCCCTGTACAAGACGTACAAGGTCAATCCCGTCGGCGGCTGCCTGCCGATGGTTATCCAGATCCCCTTCTTTTTTGCCCTGTATCGCGTCCTGATGGCCGCTATTGAGCTCAGACACGCGCCTTTTATGTTTTGGATCAATGATCTCTCCGCTCCTGACAGGTTGATGGTCGGTTTTGATATTCCCTATGTTCACGGTATTCCGGTTTTGACCTTGTTGATGGGGCTTTCCATGTATCTGCAGCAGAAAATGACGCCGACGACGGCTGATCCGACTCAGGCAAAGATTATGCAGTTTTTACCCGTCGTCTTTACCTTTATGTTTATCAATTTTGCCTCAGGGCTGGTGCTTTACTGGTTTGTCAACAATCTGCTTTCCATCCTTCAGCAACAGCTTATTAATCGACAGGTGAAGGCGGCACAACCCTCCTAAGCAGCATGGCTGGACCATATAGTCCGGCCGGAATGAACGTCATCGTCCCGGCATGGGACGGTCAACGCTTTAGGTGACTTTCATACAAAAGAAACAGGAAGAGAGTATATGGTCCAGGTAAAGGATTTTTATGGTCAGGAAGTTACGACAATTATTGAGGAAGCCTGCCGGGAGTTCGACGTTTCCCAGGAAGAACTTGATATTGAGGTTCTGGAGACCGGTTCCGCCGGAATATTTGGTCTGTGCAGAAAGAAAGCACATATACGTGTACGGAAAAAGAAGGTTGATTCCGGGGCAGGAGTAAAAAAGAAGAAACCAGCCCCATCTGTTGCTGTCCGTGCGGAAGAAAGTTCGGGGAAAAAACAATCAGAAGGGCGGGCCGGCAGGGAGAAGAAGCGGGAAACGGTAGCAACTCCTCCTGAGCCCGAAGCAGCAGCCGATGAACAGCAGGCCCAAAAGACTAAAAAAACGGCAGGTTCAAAAAAAGCAACCAATGCACGCGCTGGGAACAAAAAAATATCTACCCCGGTTGCGCCGCCGACGGAAGACGTGGTTGTCCAGGTTAAGATGGATATATGCCGGCTGGTTGAATTAATGGGCTACCCCTCGGAAGTAACACTGGAAGTAGAAGATACGGCGCTTCGTTGTCATATCAGCGGTGAATATGAAGATGAACTTGTCGGTAGTGAAGGGCGCACCCTTGACAGTATGCAGTACTTGTTGCGCAAGATGATGAGTTCCAGTCTGCCGGATCGGATGATGCTCTCTCTCGATGCCGGTGATTTTCGACAACGTCGGGCCGAAGAATTGAAAACCCGTGCCCTGCAGCTTGCCGAAGAGGTGAAGGAAACCGGAAAAACCCAGGCCATTCCCGCCTTGAATCCGGCTGAACGCCGGGAAGTGCATATGATTCTGCAGGAAGACAAGGCCATTCGCAGCCGGTCGGTTGGTGATGGACTGTTCAAAAAAATTCTTATCTACAAGCCGGGAAAAGGGAACAAATCTTCATCCCGCAAACGTAGAGGCCGCCAAAGTGGCCGTTCCACGGAAAACTGATACCATTGCCGCCGTCGCCACTCCTGCCGGAATCGGCGGCATAGGAATAATCCGTATTTCAGGGCCCGACGCCCTTTCCATTCTGCGTCGTATTTTTCGTCCCCATCGCATTAACCTGAAGACGTATCGGAGCCATCGGCTGTATTATGGTTCTGCTGTGAATAGGGATCAAAATATTCTTGATGAAATTCTTGCCGTCTATATGCGTGCTCCGGCAACCTATACCCGTGAGGATGTCGTCGAGCTGCACAGCCACGGTTCCTGGCTGGTTCTCCAATCCATCCTTGCAGAGGTCTTTGATGCCGGAGCACGTCCTGCCGAACCCGGTGAATTCACAAAGCGTGCCTTCCTGGCGGGTCGAATTGATCTGACAAGGGCCGAGGCGGTTATTGATCTTCTCCAGGCAAAAACTACGGGCGGGGTTCGGCTGGCGGTCGGTCAACTGCAGGGGAATCTGGAAAGCGCGCTGTCTCCGGTGCGAGACGTCCTGATTCGGCTGCTAGCGGTTGTGGAAGTGGCCATTGATTTTCCCGATGATGATGTCGAAATTCTAGACAGGGAGAGTTTGCGACCCCAGCTTCAGGAGAGAGTCATTGCGCCGGTGGAGGAGTTGCTTCATCTCGCCGGTCAGGGGAAGGTTATTCGCGAAGGCGTGCATGTCGTGATTGTCGGGCGGCCCAATGTTGGTAAATCAAGTCTGCTGAATGGTCTGCTTCGGGAAGAACGGGCCCTGGTAACGAATATCCCCGGCACGACCCGGGACACCATCGAAGAGATGATAGCAATCCATGGCGTGCCTGTTCATCTAGTTGATACGGCCGGTATTCATGCCCATGAGGACCTGGTTGAAGCGCTGGGTATTGAGCGGGCACGCAAGAAGTTGCATGAAGCGGACCTGGTTTTGTTTATGGTCGATGCCCAGGCAGGGATCACCGAGCAGGATCACGAGCTGTATCGGCTGGTTTGTGAACGCGACCATCTCGTTGTCTATAACAAGATAGATCTGGTAGATGAGGAGCACCTGCAGGGTTTGGAAAAAATGTTTCCAGGTGCCGAATTCGTCCGTTTGTCGGCGCGAACCAGGGAGGGCCTTGAAGAGTTGCAGGAGGCCATCTATGCAAAAGTCGTTACCTGCGAACGGGAGCTGGAAGAGCAGCTTCCCTGTGCGCCGAATGTGCGGCATAAGGCTATTTTATCGGCGATGCTGGAGACCTGCAGACGTATTGACCAGGCATTGCTTGCGCAAATTCCTGCCGATTTACTGGCCGTTGAGCTGCAGACGGCTCTGGATGGTTTAATGGATATTACAGGGGTGACCACCCCTGAAGATGTGCTGGAAAAGATTTTTTCCGAATTCTGTATAGGAAAATAAGGGCCTGTAAGGAAATAAGTGTTACAAGATTATGCCGATTTTTTGTTCATTTCCACGGTGCAAAAACAGGCGCATAGCAGCGCTATGTAACTGTTTTTGCACCGCCGGAAATGGACAAAAAGGCAAGTAAGGTGCGTGACACTTATTTTTGCACAGGCCCTAATGGGCGGAAACCTGGATTTCTTTCAGAACCTTTACAATAAAAGAGAATGTTTCGAACAGGGATCTTCGTTATTCCCGGTTGGATGTTTCTTGGTTTTCGTTGGCCTGCCCGCCCTTGACGGGGCCTCCCGGTTTCCCTTTTACCGGGGCCGTTTTATTTGAATTTGCACTATGGATTTCGCCTTCCAGGGAAGCGCCGGGCTCTACCGTCAGGTTGGCGGAGGTCAGTTTGCCCTTGATTGAGGCCGTGCTGTGGGCCGTTACCAAGCGCGCGTCAATATCACCCTTAATGGCGCCGTGGCATATCAGGGCGCCTAGTTCCACATTGCCGTTGACCCGACCGGTTTCGCTGAGGACAAGATATTCACCCTTAATGTTCCCGTCCACTGTTCCATCAATGCGGGCCTTTCCCTTAAAATCGATCTCCCCAATAATATGCATTTCTTTGGAGATAATACAGGATATCGCCTCTTTCGAAACAAGCTCGGCTTCATCCTGGAGAGTGTCTTTTTTGGAAAAAATTGCCATGATTTCGAGATTATTTTTTGGAAAGAAGTTTGGCGATCCGTAAAAATTTCATGGGATCAATAGTTTTTTTATGAAAATGCACTTCGTAATGCAGGTGTGATCCGGTACTGCGTCCAGTGTTGCCTACCAGACCTATAATCTGGCCACGGGTCACCCTGTCACCGGCCTTGACCAGTCGTTTGCTGAGATGCGCGTACAGTGTCTCGTAGCCATTGGTGTGTCTGATGACTATGCAGTTGCCGAACCCTCCATGATTGAAGCTGGAGCGTCGGACAACTCCGCTCCCGGTGGCATGCACGTTGTCGCCGGTCCGGCCTCTGAAATCAATACCGGCATGGAAAGCCCTGCGGTGATTGATAGGATCTTTACGACGACCATATCCGGAGGTAATACTCGATGGCATTGGACGGCCAAGGGGCAGTTGTTGCAACAGGGTAAGGTAACGATCCGTTGTAGCAAGGAGTTCATCACCCGTCTTGATGTTCGGTTTGATATAAAGGCCACCGCTATGGCTTGGATCTTCATCGACTTTAATCTTGATGCCGATTTGATCCATGAGCGTTTTGAGTATTTTGTTACGCTCGTCAAGTCGACTGATGCTGACGGTGTATAGTTTGGTCTTTTCTTGCTGCAACTCGGCGATTCGGGTCTCATATCGATCAATGACCCGCAACCGCTGCAGTCTTATTCGGGTCAGTTCGGCTTTCGCCTGGTCCAGTTCACGGGCAATATGTTGGTTCTTGCGTATATTGACTTGTTCGAGCCGGGCAACCTTTTGCCGGAGAGTACTGTTCTGCCGCCAGTGGTAACACCCAGTAATTGTGCCTGTGCAAAGGAGCAGTATACCAATGATTGTCCAGGCAACGCATCGCCGAAGTAGAATTTTTCGGATGAGAAAGGTACGGCCTCTGCCGGATTCTCCTGTTATTATTATATGTAATTTGTCTTCACGCATAAAGGTCGGATCCATTCACCTGTATGTGGGGGAAAATATTGAGTAGCCTTTACGTTGAAGGACGTTATACCCGGAATAGAACAGAGATGCAAGGGGATGCTTTTCTGCGGCAGTGCTCTGGTAACTATTCACGGGGCAAACAACAGACTTGAATCTAAAAGAAAAATTGTAAGCGGTCGCAGCAGGTGCGCCCCGTGATCGTTTACGTGCTCTGTATTTACGGACGAGCCGACTGCCGCAGAACAAGGAAAATATGAAAAGAGATATTAAAAGCTGTCGGCAAAGAGTTGCTCTATGGCGACTCGGCCTTCATCGCTGAGATATCTGGTCCCTGAACCGACAAAGGTGTCATGGGTAATTTTAGGGGAATCTTCTTCCCATGCGCCATTCTTCCAGGTAAACCATTTATTTTGATTCTGGTCAAAGACATGCAACGGCCGGTTGAAGAGCTTTGCCAGCTCAACGGCCCATCCTGTCCCGCCTTTGACGGAGTTGTCCTCGAGTATGACGCCGATGACGAATACCTGGTGCCCCTTGTTGACCATATGAAAAATGGACTGGAGAACTCTCCGTATTTTTTCGGTCTCATAATAGGTGCGGTTCATCATTCGTGAGGCGATTTCCATACTGATGTCGCCCCGCTTAAGATCTTCTTCCGAGAGCATAATGGGATTTTTGTCTCGGTTGAGTCGGTGGCCCTCAAAGGTAAAAATAACTTCATTGACACCGAATTTTTCAGCATTTTCACCAAATACGGTTTCCGCGCCCTTCAGGCCGCCGTGAAACAGTGTACATTCATTTGCATTCATCGTCTATTCACCTTTTTTCAATGCAGAGCAGGTTGCGGTTCGAGCGGCGATTGTATTTGCCACCCATGGCGATTGATAGAGTTGTCCATCATTCCGTTTCTCTTCAATAGCGGTTAGCTTCTCATTTTTCAAGATTATTCTCTCTGTTTGATAGAGAAAAGAGCAAGAATACCGCCGGAAAAGATTATTGCAATTACATTTTGCTTCCAGTCAAGATGCCGGGATGTACTATGTTTTTTCTGCTGAAAAGAAGACCCGCCATGGCGCAGGATAGCCCTCAATTGTAAGAGAAGGGTTATCAGGATGAATAAAATCATCATAGGATTCAAAAACCATCCAGTCGGTTTTTCGTTGTTCGTTGCTGTTCATGGGATGCATGCAGAACTGTTTGACGTTGGAAAAACCTGATCTGATCAGCCAGTTTTCAAGACATGAGGCGGTAGGCACAAACCAGGTACCGGGTACCTTGGCGTAGGTTTTTTCGGGAAAGAGGGCCACGGGCTCTTCACCGGCAATAGCCTGAGATTCGATGATCAGGGTGCCGCCGGGTTTCAGGGCTCGGAAAAGATCATCCAGGGCATCGACCGGTGAGCGGCGATGGTAGATAATTCCCAGGCAGAAGAGCACGTCAAAACAGTTCGGGAAGAGCTGCATGTGTTCGATACCGAGCAGCTCGATCTGCAGATTTTTTTTCCGGGCAAAGCCGTTTAAGGTCTGGAATGTATAAAAATGTTGGACATACGGTTCAAAACCGAGAACAAAGCGTGGATTGGCGGGAGCCATTCTAAACATGTAATAGCCATTATTACAGCCAATGTCGCCGACGATTTTTCCGTCAAGATCGGGGAGCTCCGGGATGATGCGGTTCCATTTCCGATGGCTGCGCCATTCGGCATCAATGGCGATATCAAAGATGGAAAACGGCCCCTTGCGCCAGGGCATGAATCCGCGCAGAACCTGTTTCACACGTTGCCGGTCTTCGGGACTGATGTCGTCCGCCGTGCCGATGGTCACAGCATCCCGGGAAAAATCACAGTGACCGGCTCGCAGATGGTTGACGGACAGAAACGGCTCCCGATAACGTAAAAAGCCCTTTTTGGCTTGATTGACCCACTGCTCTTTCCGACTAAGGACCTCGTGCAGGGCCTTTATGTCTGCAGATGGGAAATAGGCCTGGTAATCCATTTTCAACTTTTCAGGGCGACAAAGGAGGCAAAGTTGAACCATTTGCAGAAAATCTCCACCTGCGAAAAACCGGCTTCCCGGAGAAGGGAGATGTTTTCATCAACCGTAAAGGGGACAAGTACGTTTTCCAGTGCCTCGCGTTTAGCGGCTATTTCAAGTTCTGAATATCCCTGTTCTCGTTTAAAATCATGGTAGATGTCGATAAATGGACGATGAAAAACACCGGAGGCGAGTATTTTTTCACAGACAATGAGAAGGCCGCCCGAGGGCAGGGCCTGGTAGAGGCGGTCGACAAGTGCCCTGCGAACCGGAGGTCGGACAAACTGCAGGGTATAGTTGCAGAGGATGGCATCGGCATCGGTGAGAGGGCAGCTGGTAATATCCTCTTCCTGAAAACTCAGGCAATTGGTTTTACAGAACATGGCTGCTTTTTTACGGGCCTTTTCCAGCATGGACCCGGCATTGTCAATGCCGATCAGACGCAGTTGTCGGTGTTGGAGCCTTCGGGAAAGTTCCAGCAGGGTTGTTCCGGTTGAGCAACCAAGGTCATAGACGGTGAGTTGCCGACTGAGGTGTTGGTCAAGAATGCGGGCAATGGCATCAATGACTGTTTCGTACAGGGGAACAGACCGGTGTACCATGTCGTCAAAGACCTCGGCGACCTGCTCGTTAAAGGAAAAATTATCCTTTATGTCAGTATGTTGAAATATAGTATCCTTGTTCATTCCGGCACTTCTTTTTACAGTATTTGGGTGCGGGCAGGGGGGAAAATACCCTTGCTATCCGTTGCAACTCTCAGTATACATTCCCTGTCAGGGTTATGGAAAAATAAATAAGTCGTCACAGACACCCCGTCTTCGGAGT
>WGCP01000476.1 GCA_015493715.1 Desulfobulbaceae bacterium | reverse complement strand
CCTGCCTTTCAGAATCAGACCGGCAGCTCCGCTGAATCAGCCAGAGGAAAGAAGATGTCGGACCTTCTTGGCCGCGCCCTGGAATTTCATGGTTTTGCCAGAGTTGTTGATCCTGCCGTTTACGGGAGCGGTTCGGCCGTTGACTGGAAAGGATATGGCGTGGATTACGTTGTCCAGGGCAAATTTACCCGCAGGGGGAAAAAACTTGTTCTAGAGGGAAGGCTGCAGGATATTGCTGAGAATAGACTCCTTGCCGGCAGGCGCTATACGGGAGTGCTCGGCCAACAGGATGATATGGTCTTGCGGTTGGCCGATGCCCTGGTCAAGGAATTTACCGGAGAGCCCGGCATCAGCCGCACAAAAATTGCTTATGTCTCTGATGAGACCGGGGCCAAGGAGGTCTTTCTGGCTGATGTGATGAAGCGTGGACGGCGACAGATAACCCGCCACAAACATCTCTGTGTTTCGCCTCGTTTTACGCCGGATGGCCATTTTCTTGCGTATACCACCTATCATCGCGGCAACCAGGACCTGTATATCACCGATCTCCGGCAGAGCCGTGTTACCCGGCCGTTATCAAGACGCAAGGGAATGAATCTTGCCCCGGCTTTTGCTCCGGACGGCCGCACCATGGTTGTGACGCTGAGTAAAGACGGCAGCCCTGATCTTTATCTCATGGACAGAAAAGGGAAAATCCTGCAACGTTTGACGGCAAGGACGGGAATCAATGTATCACCCTCCTTTTCCCCGGACGGCAAGTCATTTGTTTTTGTCTCCGATCGTAGCGGAACACCCCAGCTCTATATCATGAATATGAGTAATCACAAGGTGCAGCGTCTCACCTTTGACGGACAGGAAAACAGTGAACCCTGCTGGTCGCCCAAGGGTGATAAAATCGTTTATACAGGGCGTATAGATGGTCATTATCAACTCTTCATTATTAACCCTCGAGGCGGGCAGGGCCATCAGATAATTTCGGACTGGGGCGATTTTGAATCAGCCACCTGGTCCCCGGACGGCAAGCAGTTGGTGTTTTCCCGTCGTCGGAACGGTCATTCCGAAATTTGCACTATTTTTGCCAATGGCAAGGGAATGCGTGTGTTGCTCCCGCTCAAGGGCAACCAGGCATATCCACGCTGGTCTCCCCGGCCGTAAGGAATACCCGGCAACGGAAAGGGTATTTGTCTATCCATTTTTCTTGGAAGAGAGGACGTGGTATGACATATTTAAGGGCTGCGGAATTATTATTTTTTTCGGGGTCCTAATCCAGCTTGCTGGTTTATCAGAAAAAAGAGGTAACTCATGAAAGGTATACGAAATATTGTGCTCGCTGGATGTTCGCTTTTTCTCCTCTGTCAATGCGCCACACAGGATGATGTTCGTAAGTTGAATTATCAGGTACGGGCTGTTAATCAGAAAGTGGAAGAGGTGAAAAATTCCACAGTGGAGAACTTGCAGAGGCGGCAGGCAAGTTCAGTCAATAAAATTGATCAGGTCGATGAAGAGATTACCCGTTTAAAGGCCCGTCTGGAAGAAAATGATCATCAGCAGTCTCTGCAACACCAGCAGACAACCCGGGCCCTGAGCGATATGCAGGCAGCTCTGGAAGAACGATTGACGACTGACGAACAGAAGATAAATGAGTTGCAGCAGCAGGTTGAGCAGTTGACAAGTGGGATTGATTCCATGCAGCGGTCGCGGATTCGTGATGCTCAAAAAAGGGCGCGTGAGGCGGCGAGAAAAGCGGAGCTGGCGCGGCAGCGCACCGTTATGGCGGCGGCATCCGGTTCTTCTTTTGTTAAAGTCCTGCCCACAAAGAAAAAAATTCGAGTCGGTAACGGCCGCCTTGCCCCACCGAGCCGAAACACCGCAACCGTACATCAATCAAAGCCGAAAGCAACGGCTTCGAAGACGAGTACAAAACCGGCAAAAAAATCCTCTGTTGAGACGGTGCAGTCGGCTGACAAGGCATCAGGGCCGTTTGCAAAGGCAATGGCGGAGTTCAAGGCCGGGAAATATAGGACGGCCTATGGTGATTTTGAACAGGTGTTATCCCATAATCCACGGGGAGAACAAGCTGCGAAGACCCTTTTTTACATGGGTGAATCCCTGTATAATCAGGGGGAGTATGATCTGGCTATTCTTGATTATCAAAAGGTTATATCCAACCATGCCAAGGACCCGCACACTCCTGCAGCATTGCTGAAACAGGGGATGTCCTTTGAAAAATTGACGGACAACGAGACGGCCAAGATAATCTACAAAAAGCTGATCAACGAATATGCCGGTACGCCGGAGGCGACCAAAGCCAAAAAACGATTGGAGAATCTGTAGGCCGTTTGTAGTCTATTCATTTTTCCTTGCATGGGCGGATTGAAGAAAAAACGTCTGGACGAGTTGCTTGTTGCACGCGGGCATGCCGATACGCAGGCTGATGCCGGTGCGCTCATCGGGGCCGGCCGCATTCTGGTTGACGGCAGTCCGCTCGTAAAAGCAGGGAGTCTGTACAGGCCTGACTGCCGGATTACAGTTCGACAAAAGGAACCCTTTGTCAGTCGCGGCGGCAAAAAACTAGCGGCGGCGCTTGAAGCCTTTGCACTTGATCCCGCTGGTTTTATCTGCGCTGATATCGGTTGCTCCACCGGTGGGTTTACCGACTGTCTGCTGCAAAACGGAGCGCGGAAGGTGTATGCGGTTGATGTGGGCTATGGCGTCCTTGACTGGACCTTGCGCAATGATGACCGGGTGATTGTCCTTGAACGTTGTAACGCCAGATATCTGAGTGATAAGGAAATTCCTGAACCCATGGATTTGTGTGTGGCGGATGCCTCCTTTATTTCTCTGGATCGGTTGCTTGGCCCCATGATCGGATTATTTGCTCAAAAGGATAAAATCCAAATAATCGTCCTTGTGAAGCCCCAGTTTGAACTGCCGAGAAACAAGGTTGCCCGTGGCGGCATTGTTCGGGACCCCGGTTTACAGCAGCTGGCCCTTGAAAAAATTTCGGTGTTTGGGGAATGTCTTGGTCTTACCTGTCAGGGGAGTATCCCTTCTCCGGTAAAGGGAACCAAAGGCAATCAGGAATATCTTATGTATTTAACAGGAACCGCAGTTGCCGAAAACCCGGTTTCGGATACTTGAAGGAGAGTGCAATGAGAAGTACGGATCGACAGACTTTGCTAAAAAGTGTTGTTATGGTTATATCAATTATGGTGTTTTCGACCACCACCGTCATGGCCGCTGAATTTGTCAGCGTGGTCAAAGATAGGGTCAACCTTCGTTCCGGTCCGACGACTCAAAATGAGGTATTGTTCCAGCTGCCGGCTGGCTATCCCCTCAAGGTCCTGAGCAGAAAAGGAAAATGGTTGAAGGTCAGTGATTTTGAAAATGATAAGGGATGGGTCTTCAGTTCACTGGTCAGCAAAACGCCATATGTCATCGTCAAGGTGAAAGAGTGCAATGCCCGCAGCGGACCCGGTACCAGCTATAAAAAGATTGGAACATTTGCCCGTGAAGTGATTCTGAAAAAGATCGGCCGTAAGGGTGAGTGGCTCAAGGTCGCCCATCCGGAGCTCACCGGCTGGGTTCATTCCAAGCTGGTCTGGCCCTGATATTCTTTTCGTTTTTCTTTTCCCCGCAGGCTCTTGGCCTGCGGGGAAAAACCCTGCATTTCACCGTAAGTCGTCACGGGCACCCCGCTTTCGGAGTCTCGCAGGCTCGCTT
>WGCP01000475.1 GCA_015493715.1 Desulfobulbaceae bacterium | reverse complement strand
GCGGACCACCGCCATTATCGAGCAATCAATGCCCCTGTTTACCGATATGGAATTGATTCGCCTGCACGGCGACTGCCATAACGCCAATTTGATCTACCGGCCCGACGAGTCCTTTTATATTATTGATTTTGATGACATGGTCATCGGTCCGCCGGTTCAGGACTTCTGGATGCTGCTCCCTGATGCACCGGAAAAATCATTGGTTGAAATAGATATTTTTCTTGAAGGGTATCGCACCTTTCGTGATTTTGATATTCGTTCCCTGCGTCTGATCGAACCCCTGCGTGCCATGCGCTTTATCCATTACATGGCCTGGTGCGCCCATCAGGTACTTGAGGACGGATCTTCCGTGATCATGCCTGATTTCGGCACCAGGGAGTACTGGCAACGGGAAATAGACGATCTTGATGATCAGTTACAACGGATCAACGAACAGCCGGAGAGTTTTTTCCCCATGGGGTAGAAAACGTGTCATTCCATCCAATCTCTCGAAGCCTATGCGTATCCTGCCTTGACCGAACAGCCTGATTGTTCAAACCATCCTTCAGCCTTTTTGGGGTTCGGAAAGCGTTTCCTCCGTCCAGGCCAGGGCAGCCGCAACCTTGGGAAATCCAATAGTGGAGATCAACAACAACAGGCTATGCTGAATCTCTCCTTTTGTTGCTCCAGCGGCAAGTGCCCGCCGGGTATGCGAATGGACAGCGCCGGTTGACTGGTTGGAGGCTGCCACGGCAAGGCCGATCAGCTCGGCGGTTTTGGTGTCCAGAGGGCCTGCAGCCCTGACGGCGGATCCCAGGTTTTCAACGGCTTCAAGTACCTTGGGGAACTGTTCAACGAGTTGCTGATAATGTTTTGGTCCCTTTTTCATAGTGTTCTCCTAAATTTTTTAAAGCAAAATAGAGCTCTCTTCCTGCCCAGGCATCGGTTGCCGCATAGCGCAGTTGTGCTTCGGAAAGTTGTCTTCTGCTCCAGTTGGAAGTCTGCTGGGACTTAGAAATGCGAAAGCCCAGAAGCACGGCGCACAGGCCGCGCAATCCATGATTTTTAATATGCAACTGCTTGGCTTCCCCGGCAAGATCGATAAAGCCGCGCCCGGAAAAGGGGGCTATCTTTTTCAGCTCCCGCTGGTCATGGGAGAGGGAAACCCCGGTTTTGATGATGGCGGAGTCGGCAAGGATATCCCGCAGAGCGCCGGGCAGGCCGATGGGAGCAAGACGGAAGAGAAAGACCTCATGCCGGGTGGCGAGTTGCAGCAGGGCCGGGGCGTAGGAGCGGCCTTTTTGAAAAGCGGGCCGGGTTTCGGTGTCAAATCCCAGTACCGTTTCTTTGTGCAGGCGGTCGATAGCGTCCTGTATCTCTTGCTGTTTAGTGAGTAAATGAATCGGACCCTGCCACCGCTGCAGGGGAAGTTCGTTGATTTCGTCCCGGGCCATTCGTCGCTCAAAACCCGGTCCGGCCACGGCTTGTCTTGTTGTCTGGTTTTTTTCAGGTTGTGTCATCGGGCATCTCCGTTGTCGGTACAGGGGAAGATATTTGGACGACCCTGGACCGGGAGTCGTAGAAAATGATTATAGGAAAACTGTAATTCTGATCAGGAAGAAGATCAACATCCATGTTACCGTCAACGGGCCGGGAGGAGAAGTTGGAAAGTTTTGACAAAAAAAATATTGAAAAAATAATTAGATACTATACAAGTGTTCAGGGAAAATACTTACGTTTGCCGACAAGGGGAATACCATGAAACGAGAACTGTTGATTCTTCGACATGGAAAATCGGACTGGAGCAAACCGGTTGATGACTTTCATCGACCCCTGAAAAAACGGGGAAGAAAGAATGCGACACAGATAGGTGTCTGGATGCGTGTACAGGGAATTGTTCCCGATATCGTTCTCAGCTCCCCTGCCGTACGGGCCGAAGAGACC
Source organism: Desulfobulbaceae bacterium (assembly GCA_015493715.1). Lineage (GTDB taxonomy): Bacteria > Desulfobacterota > Desulfobulbia > Desulfobulbales > Desulfobulbaceae > DRLX01. The sequence goes on along the minus strand of WGCP01000475.1, from coordinate 698 downwards.
GCCCGCCTTGCCGCCGAGGCGATGCATTTTTCGGGGAAAAATATTGTCAAAGAGCAAGCTCTCTATGAGGCCGGTCGTAATGAACTGCTGCAGATCGTGCAGGTCTTGCCGAAAACAGCCGGGCGGATTCTTCTGGTCGGGCATAATACCGGCATTGATGATTTTGTCCTCTTCCTTTCAGAAGGCAATGTTGCCGTTCCGCCGGATGGGAAACTCATGCCCACCGCCGCGCTGGCAAGGTTTGTGATTTCCGGTGCCTGGGGCAAAATCGCTCCCAAGCGGGCCAAACTCATTGAAATAGTGCGACCCCGCCTGCTCGCAAAGGAGATTATCTGAGTTTTTTTAAGGAAAATCCCTTCGTTGATCTTGCCTTTATCTTTTTGTTGAGAGATATGGGCAGAGAGTTTATTATCTTTTTGTAATAGTTTACCAGGGGCAGTGTCTTGGGATTACCCAAGGCCCGTCCCTGTTTTTTCCGGGGTGCTGCATCTCAAGCGGTGAATTTCCAGGAGATTACCTGACCGTTGACCTGAAGAATAAGGAGTAAGTTTACATGGCTGAATTGACTGAATCAGCGGAATCCAAACAGATACTGCATGATCTCAAGGGCAAGATGCTGGCCCTGAAGGAGCATCTTTGACTTAGCCGGCAAAAAAGAGCTTGTCGAGCAGCGGGAAGCAGAGACTCTGGAGCCTGAT
>WGCP01000474.1 GCA_015493715.1 Desulfobulbaceae bacterium | reverse complement strand
CTGGCGGCCGCTCCCAGGATACCGGCAATCAACTGGAATAATATTGCCTGGTCGACCTGGGCCGGTATTCTTTACCTGGCAATATTCTGTACCCTGATTACCTTTTTTCTCTCCCAATGGTCCACGATCCGTCTCGGCCCGACCAGGGTCATGGCCTATTCCTACCTCTATCCGCCCCTGATCCTGCTTATGGACTGGGCGCTGGGCCATAATCTTCCCCCCGTCCGGACCCTGCCGGGCATTGTCCTCATCGGCCTGACCATGATTATCGTTCAACGGGATACCGGCAAAAACACTCTCGCAAGCAAGCCGCTCAAACAGGGCTAATCACGCGCAATATCATCAAGCATTCCCTCAATTATATCCAGGCCTCCGTGCCAGAACGTGGGGTCGTCTAAGGTGATATCAAAAGGCGCCAGCAGATCAGCCGGGCTCCGACTGCCGCCGGCGGCGAGCAGAGTCATATATTTTTCGACAAAGGCTTCGCCTTCCTGCTGATAACGTCCATACAGGGCCAGCACCAGCAGTTCACCAAAGGCATAGGAATAGACATAGCCCGGCGTCCCCAAAAAATGAGGAATATAGGACCACCAGATACCATAATCCGGCCGCAGGGTTACCGAATCCCCAAACATCGGCCGCTGACAGGCAAGCCAGAATTCTGAGAGTTGCTCACTGGAAAGCTCGCCTTCGCAGCGCCGTGCCGTGTGCATGGCGTCTTCAAACCTGTTCATGGCCACTTGCCGAAAGACGGTCGCAAAAATGGATTCCAGTTTACCGCAGATAAAAGCACGCCTGGCCGCCGGATCATCGAGTAAACGCACCTGGGCCTTAAAGACAAGAAGTTCGGCAAACACAGAGGCGGTTTCGGCAAGAACAAGCGGGGTGTCTGCATTATAAAACCCTTGCTCGGCGGCAAGATACTGATGTACCCCATGCCCGAGTTCATGGGCCACGGTGGAAACATCGCGCAGGGTGCCGGTGTAGTTCACCATCACATAGGGATGGACCTCGGGCACGCAGGGATGGGCAAAGGCGCCGCCCCGTTTACTCTTGACGATTGGCGCATGTATCCAGTTTTTTGCAAAAAAAAGCTCGGCAATTTCCGCCATTTTAGGGGAAAATGCGGCAAAAGAGTCAAGTACGATACGCCTGCATCGGGACCAGGGAATCCGGCTCTCATCCCGGCCGGGTATGGGGGCATAACGGTCATAGTCGACAAGTTCATCAAGACCAAGCAAGTCCTTTTTCAAGGCATAATACCTGTGGACAATGGGGTAGCGGTCGGTGACGGCGGTAATGAGGGTTGTAACCGTTGAATCTGCAAGTTCATTTTCCAGATTCATGGAGGCAAGCCAGGAACCATAGCCGCGCAGACGATCAATGATCATCTTTTCGGCAGCCAGGGTATTAAAGACATGGGTCAGGACATGCAGCTGCTGTTGCAGGCCACTGGTCATCTCAGAAGCCGCCTGGCGACGAACCTCACGATCAACGGCGTACAGATCGGTCAACACCTCTTCCTCGGTGCGCCCTTTATCGCCAAAACGCATCCGCCCCATGACCTTTTCAAACAGCAGGTTCCATGCGGACCGTCCGACCGGGCTCATTTCCTGTAACAGTTGTTCTTCCGGCCGAGAAAGCTGATACGGCGCAAACCGGCGCATGGCGGCAAGATAATGGCGATATCCGGTCAGGACGGGATCGGCAAGTAATTTTTCCACTTGACCATCGGGCAGCTCGTTCCATTCCAGTTGGAAAAAGATGGTCTTGCTTCCCAAAGCAGCGGACAGCTCTTCTATTTTCTGCAAGAGGGCCGAGGCCTCGACATCAGCCGTATTGGTGGTAAAACAGAGGAAGGCAAAGGTCGCAAGTTTTGTCAGCAGGATATCAAGCCGTTCAAGCTGCTCTACCAGGGATAGACATTCTTTTGCCGACAGGGTGTGCACCCTGCCCTGAAAAACTGCGATTTGATCGGCCAGTTTCTGACAGCGCTCTCCATCACGGTCCAGAGCGGGATCATTCCAGTCACCATATAGATCATTCAGGTTCCAGAGGACCTTATCCGTACCGAGCTGTGTATTCGTCGTCTCGCTCATGGGATTAACCTTTCTGCAGCAGGCCTGCAATAAAACCACCCACGGCTGCAGCGCCTTTTTCATCGATCAGTCGAATGGTTGCCGTGCCGATAACCGCCATATCCGCCCTGCCCTCAAGCATGGCCACATCATCACGGCTTGCTATGCCGAACCCTACCGCCAGGGGCAGCTCCGTTGCGGCTCGACATCGGTCAAGATACCCGGTAAGACCGGCATCCATTTCCGTATGCGCACCGGTTACTCCACGCCGGGCAACCACATAGACAAACCCTGCCCCACGACCGGCCACTTCCTGCATCCTTTCATCGGTCGAGGTGGGCGTAAAAAAGGTTATCGGGGCAAGCCCAAGGTCTTTACTGGCACCAAAATAAGTCTCCCCTTCTTCGGGCGGCAGATCGGGGAGGATGGTGCCCTGCAGACCGATCTCCGCAGCACGCTCAAGAAATCCGGTCTCGCCGTATCGAAAAACGATATTATAATAGGTCATGAAGAGAAAATTCACCTGAGGAAACTCAGTCACCATCCGGGCGGCAAAGGCAAAGCAATCCTCCACCCTGGTTCCCCGGGCCAGAGAATCCTGGTTCGCCTTGACAATTACCGGCCCGTCGGCCATGGGTTCGGAGAAGGGAATCTGCAGCTCAATACAATCCACACCGTTTGCCGCCATCTGCCTGATGACTTCCCGATTGGTATCAAAGGAGGGATATCCAAGAACCAGGTGGGTCATGAGCAGGATTTTTTTTGTCTCTAATCTACGTCGTAAATCGTCGTCCAGTTTCATATCTTTTGTATTTTTTTATTATTTTTGGAAGGGGGAGTTGAAGATCCGGATCCCTGAAAATAGTACCGATACTCCGCCTGTGGCGGAGCAGGCTATTTTTCCTTATATTTCTCGACGATAACCGGCTCACCTGCGATAGGAATCCGCCCGATCAATAATAAATTGCTTCCATGAAGGATCATCAAAGGCGTGGGCGATGGTAAAGATGTCTTTATCACCGCGTCCCGACATATTGATAATAATGGCCTCATCCCGGTCCATCTTCGGGGCCTCTTTAATGGCCTGAACAAAGGCATGCGAGGATTCCAACGCCGGAATAATGCCCTCTTTTTCCATGCTCATCGTCAGAGCTTCAAGTACCTCAGTGTCGGTTGCCGCCTCAAAACGTACCCTGCCCTGTTCACCAAGATCGGAAAGAATCGGCGATATTCCCACATAATCAAGGCCGGCGGCAATGGAATGGGTGCTCCGCATCTGGCCGTCATCATCCTGCAGGAACATGGTCTTGTATCCCTGGGCCACACCAGGCGCGGCCCGGTCACCGACCATGCGCGAGGCATGCTGGTCGGTATCAAGGCCCTTGCCTCCGGCCTCAACCCCGATCAATTCCACATCCTCATCCAAAAATCCCTGGAAGATGCCCATGGCATTGGAGCCGCCGCCCACACAGGCATAGACCCTTGCCGGCATCCGTCCATGCTGGGCTATGATCTGCTTTCTCGCCTCCAGACCGATGATCGACTGAAACCAGGCCACCATTTCCGGGAAGGGATGCGGCCCACAGGCGGTGCCAAATACATAATGGGTCTCGTCCATGGTGGTTACCCAGTCACGAAAGGCCTCATTGATCGCATCTTTGAGCGTCCGGGAACCATTGGTTACCGGCACCACGGTTGCGCCCAGCTTTTCCATCCAGAAAACATTGGGCCGCTGCCGGGCAACGTCTTCCTCTCCCATGTAAATGGTGCAGTCAAAACCGAAGCGGGCCGCCATGGTGGCCGTGGCCACGCCATGCTGCCCGGCCCCGGTCTCGGCAATGACCCGTTTTTTTCCCATCCGCCGCACCAGCAAACCCTGGCCCATGACATTATTAGCCTTATGGGCGCCGGTATGGTTGAGATCTTCCCGTTTAATATATATCCGGGCGCCGCCGAGATAGTCGCTGAGATTCTCGGCAAAGGTAAGCGGGGTCGGTCGACAGGAATAATTCCCCATCAGGTCGATGTACTCCTGCCAGAAGGCCGGATCCTGCCGCAACTTTTTATACTCGTCATTCAATTGTACAAAGGTGGCGTGCAGCACCTCGGGGATAAAGGCCCCGCCCCACTGTCCAAAATATCCTTTTTTCATGATTGTTTTTCTCTATATTATCTATTATCCGACTTAAACAGTCCTGCCGATCGGTTTGCGCAAAGCAATAACAATTCAGGGTTTCAGCTCCATTGCTCATTAACCGCTGACGTATGTACTTTTCGCCTTGAGAGGGAAACGCTCTGGATGTTCAATTATTTGTTCAGTCAGATCAACATCTATTTCGGGCCAATAAAAATGCCCACGAGATTGTTCTTCAACATGAAGTATGGTTTTTACAGGTTGATCTTTAAACCACGGAAAATCATCATATGACATAAACAACTCTTTACCGTGAGCAAAAAGCCATACGCCATGCATCGATATATTTGTTACCTCAACCGATAAAGTATTTTTGCCATGCGCTAATGAGCTCATTATAATGGTCCTCGATAAGTGATTCGATCTCCTTCAGTTGCTTTCGCGAATAATGATAGTTCTTCGCAAGCTCAATGTCTGGTTCCAACCAGAACTTTGCCTCTGCACCTCCCTATATGACATGCACATGCATCCGATCCTCTTCTCTTGAGAAGAAGAAAAATCTGTACCCATGCTCTTTGAATACTGTTGGACTCATAATCTTTTTTGCACAACGTTCAATCTCAGGGACATGCGAGATTTACAGAATGGCGCTTTGAATTACCTGTGGGGTTGGCAAAATTGATGGATTTCGAAAAAGTGCAGTGTCCGCTTGTCCCCTGCAGCGCTTTGTTATGCCTTGGATTTACGTATTTTCTATGAGTTAAGTCGGTAATCAAGAATATGTGGTGATTTTTTGAGAAGATCCAGAAGAACTCTTGTAGCTCCTGTTGGTTGCCTTTTGCCTTGCTCCCATTGCCGTATTGATGATGGGCTTACATTGAGTAACTTTGCAAATACTGTTTGGCTTAAGTTCAGATTTTCTCTTATCTCTCTGATTTGATAGGTTGTTAGATTTACTACAGGTATCTCGACACCAAGGGCCTTCAGTTCTCTTTCTGTGAAAGAAGTTTTGATGCCTGCCTTAACTAAATCATGAACAGTATTGCCGATAGCATTTTTTATGGAATCTCTCATAGCCCTGCCCCCAAATCAAACAAAATATGTTTCTTTATGGAGTTGTTGATTTGCTCCTCGTTTAATACGAGCAAATCGCTTCCTAATTTTTTGAAATAGCTCAATTCTTGTTTATCAATATTTGATTTTTCGTTTTTGCCAAAACCGTAGAGGAATATAGCTTTTTCCTCAACCCTGTACACTACAATGGTTCGAAATCCTGAGCTTTTGCCTTTACCTGGGCGTTGGACACGCACTTTGTAGATATTGCCTCCCAAGTCAGCAACGGATAGTCCATTTTCAAGATTTTCAATGGCCTCCAGTAAATTTTCATCATTAAGATTTGATTTTCGTGCCCATTTTTTGAACCATTTTGTGCATAGTTTTTTCATAAAATCACTATAACTCTTTGAGTTATAGTTTTCAAGGTTTTGGCATTGCAGAGGCTTCTAAATTTAGGGCATAACTCCCAATTATACTGAACCCTGCTCTATCCAAATCAAAAATCCAATCTTTTCCATACTGTCTTCTGCCCTCTGTCATCTGTCATCCATCCCCGGCAGGCCCGGGCAAAATCTTCCGGAAAATGACCGGAGATAAAGCGCAGTTGCGCCTCACTGAAGGCACCCATGGACCAAGGCAACTTGGGCAGAAAGGCATAGACAAGCCGCTGCCCGTTGCGAGCGCCTGTTCGCTTTGGGTATTCAATACTGGTCACCATCCTGGCACCCATGGCCGCATAGATATGCTGGACCCGAAGGATGGCCGCATCAATCGCCGCCCGCACCCGGCTGTCCGCCTCAAAAATATTCCCGACCGGAACGCCATCCTCGTCGGCGGTCACCATGATCTGCAACTCCCACTGGGAGACCTGGGCCTTGGGCACAAACACCATCACCGAGGAATCCTCATGGACGATCAGACTTGCCGGCAGGTCCCGGCCATCCATGCGGGTGTTTGTCCTGATGGCCGCGAGGTAATCAGCAAAAAAATCCCGGTCATACTCCTGCTGGTAGCCGGCAATGGTGTCGGCCACCAGGTCACCGCAGCCATAGGCGGCCGTCTCACCGCCGTCCAGGGTCGTTACCTTTTCCGGCACCATGGCATACTGCTGATGGATCATCTGGTGTGAGGCATGCAGACGACAGCCGGAGCCGGAAAAATCATACCCGAAATTCCACCCCCACAGGGTTGCCGAATGTATTTTTTCTTTTTCTCCGTCTTTTGCCAGGGCACGGACAATAGATAAACGTAAGCGTTCCAGCTCATCTTCCGACATTTTCCCGGCACGGACATCCACGTCAATACCAAGCTGCCCGGCCAGGGTGGCATAACTGCGCTGATAATAGAGATGGCGTAGGCCCCGCATATCGGTCAGGCAAAGGTCGGAAGTCCTGTAACGGATGGCGTCCTCGGCCATGTTGGCGGCAAAATGGCCCCAGGGGATATAGGAATTTCGGCGCAGATATTCATAGACATGGGTCGTGTCCCGCCTGAAATCACCAATAATCTCACTCCCTCCCTGTACACCGGGCCGCAGTACCATGACCTCTTTATAGGTGTCCGGCAAAAACGGATTGTTGGCAATGGTCTCAAAAAGTTCAAAATCGTCTATATCGGCGTGCATTGAGCCGTTTTTTTCCACATAACGCAAACCGGTCACCATCCCGTCATCACCATGGATAAAACGGCAGCAATTTTCCGCCAGTAGAACAAGCTCGTCGGCATCGGTTGAATTTGCCGCCAGATCATAGAGCACGGGACGCGGAAGCTCCCGCAGAACCACACCCAACTCATCCGCTCCACAATGTTTGGCTAAAACAACCCTCAGACTGCATTCCTTTTGCGGCGCAATCCTGATCATGTCGGGATTATCCGCGCGAACTTTTGCCCAGGAGGAATCAATATAGGTGGCCCCGCGAAAAACCAGGGGATTGATAATCTCATATATCCAGTGGGCCCCCTTTTCCACCACGGGTCCATCCGGAAAATTGCGGGCGTTATCTACTGTT
>WGCP01000473.1 GCA_015493715.1 Desulfobulbaceae bacterium | reverse complement strand
CCGATGAAACCGGAACTATGCACGATTTCGGCATTGGTCAACACGTCGATTTTCTTGTTCTTCTTAACGCGAGCAACCAGCTTTTTCAAATAAGCGGCCGTCTCACTACTGCTCAGGGTATGATTGAGCAGACCAAGATTGCCGCCAAGGGCCTTTTCCTTTTCAAGCAGGACCGATTCAAATCCCTGCTCGGCCATGGTCAAGGCCACCACCATCCCGGCAATTCCGCCGCCGACAATCAGAGCCCTGGTGGTCACAGGTACGGTCTGTTCAGGAAGGGGTTTAAGTTTACGGGCCTTGGCAACGGCCATGCGCACAAGATCCTGCGATTTATCCGTAGCCGCATCCGGTTCACCGGCATGCACCCAGGAACACTGATCGCGAATATTGACCATTTCAACCAGACAGGGATTTAAACCCGCATCTTTCAGAGTCTCTTGAAAGAGCGGTTCATGGGTTCGGGGCGAACAGGCGGCAATAACCACCCGGTTCAAATTATGGGCGATAATCGTTTTTTTCAGGGTTTCAACCGCATCCTGCGAGCAGGAATACAGAGAATCGGTGTGATAGACCACGCCTTCCATGTCGGCCACCGAATCTTCAACCCGGTGCACATCAACCACGGAACTGATATTGATACCGCAATGGCAGACAAAAACACCAATTCGCGGTTCGTCGGTATCCGTTTTCTCTTCAGGATAATCTTTATAGACAATTCCCTGGCCGCGTTGCTTTTCCAGAAGTCCGGCGGCAATACCGGCGGCAGCAGATGCCTGGGTCACTGATTCAGGAATATCCTTTGGTCCCTGGAAAGCACCGGCAACGATCACCCCGTCTCTCTTGGTGGCAAGCGGCTGAAAGGTCTCGGATTTGGCGAAATTATAGCGGTTAAGTTCAATACCGGTAATGTCGGCAATCCCCTGGGCATCACGCGGAGACTCAAGGCCGACGGACAAAACAACCAGATCAAAGGGTTCAAATTCATGGCCGCCTTCCAGGGTGGAATAGGTCAACTGTAACCGATTGTTCCAGGGCGTGATATCGCCCACTTTGGCGCGGACAAATTTGATGCCCATCGACTCCGCTCTTTGCTGAGCCTTATCAAATTCCTTACCCTGGGTGCGGATATCCATATAGTAAATGGTGATATCTACCTCAGGGTCATGTTCTTTGGCAACCATGGCTTCTTTGATTGCATACATGCAGCAGACAGACGAACAATACCCGTTGTCACAACCGAGATCACGAGAGCCGACACACTGGATAAAGGCAATCCTTTTGGGATGTCGACCATCGGAAAAACACTTTACCTCACCCATAAACGGGCCGGATGCGGTGGTCATGCGCTCAAATTCAAAACTGGTCACCACATCAGGATGGCTGCCGTAACTGAATTTTGCAAGCGTGCTCTGATCAATTTTCCCAAAACCGGGTGACAGGATGACCGCGCCTATATTGAGCTCAATGTCTTTTGGCTTCTGATTAAAATTAATCGCATGGCTCTGACAGACAGGAACACAAATCTGACAGGTATCATGCTGTAGATATAGACATGAAGAAGGATCAATATAGTAGGTGGCAGGAACGGCCTGCGCATAATCAATATGAATGGGACGGGTTATCGACAGTCCCTCATTATAGGGATCCACATGATGCCGCGGACAATACTGGGTGCATAAGCCGCAGGCCGTACAGGCATCGGCATCGATATACCGAGGCCGTTGACGTATTTTGGCTGTAAAATCACCAGCTTTTCCCTCCAATGCCAGAAAATCGGCATTGGTCAACATCTCTATATTTGGAGACCGACCGGCCTCTACCAGCTTAGGCGCCAGTATTCAGAGAGAACAGTCATTGGTGGGAAATGTTTTGTCCAGCTGGGCCATGACACCGCCGACCACGGCGGACTTTTCCACCAGATATACATAATAACCAAGCTCGGTCAGGTCCAGGGCGGCCTGTACACCGGCAATACCACCACCGACAACCATCACTGATCCGGCCCTGTGTTCCATTCCTTTTCCCATTACAATCTCCAGAGTAAATTTACTAAAATCCTTATGTCCCCAGAAATACGGGGAAATATACACTGACCTGTTTAAACAGGCACCTTGGTTCTTTTTTCGTAACTATTCAGATAGATATTAAAACCTTACATCTATTTTGGAATGTAACTGCTCAAGAGTGGCCCATATTTGCTTAGTTAGGTCTTTGAAGCATACCTGTGCTATTCGAGAAGGCCGAAATGAGCGAAGATGGGGTGCTCCTGAACAGTTACCTTTTTTCTATCTTGACGGCGCAGACCTTGGCTTCCGCAATTTTACACTTCGGATCAAGCGCATCGTTGGTCAACAGGTTTGCCGCCGCCTCCTTATAATGAAAGGGTATAAAAACCAGTCCCGGATTCACCCGCTTGGTAATACGGACCGGCAGGGTAATAGTGCCCCGCCGTGAACTGGCTCTCACGACCTCACCATCCTCAAGCATCAAGTCTTCGGCGTCTTCAGGATTCATTTCAACATAGGGAGAAGGCGCTGATTCCTCAAGAACTTCAGACCGTCTGGTCATCGTTCCGGTATGATACTGGTACAAAACTCGTCCTGTTGAGAGAACAAGCGGATATTCATCATCCGTCGGTTCATCCGGTCCCTTCCACTCTATGGCCGTAAAAAGCGCCTTGCCGCAGGGAAACCTGCCCTCATGCAGGGTCGGCGTGCCGGGATGATCCAAATCAGGACATGGCCATTGCAATCCACCGGATTCAAGGCGCTCATAATTCATACCTGCAATGGCCGGCCAACAACGACCGATTTCTGCAAAAGTTGCCGCCCCGTCCATCGTCGAATGCCGGCCGTTACCGATAATTCTGGTCGTCACTTGATTGATGATGGTTAAATCATCCATGGCATTGCCCGGAGGCTGGACGGCCTTTCGTACTCTTTGTACCCTGCGTTCAGTGTTGGTAAAGGTACCATTCTTTTCCGCAAAAGAAGCGGCGGGAAAAACCACATCGGCAAGTTCCGCCGTCTCGGTGAGGAAAATATCTTGAACCACCAGAATTTCAAGTTGCTCCAGCGCTTTTTTGAGATGGGAGCTGTTTGGATCACTTAAAATGGGATTCTCTCCCATTATCCACATCCCCTTCAATCTGCCTTCAAGGATGGCTGCCGGCATTTCCGTTGCCGTCAAACCTGGGGTCGGGGAAAGCGGTGTGCCCCATATTTCCTCGAATTTCTTTTGATTTTTCTCGTCATCAACGCGCAGATAGCCTGGATACATGAGGGGATTGCAACCCATATCACTTGCCCCCTGCACATTATTCTGGCCACGTAACGGATTTATACCGGCGCCTTCTTTGCCGAGATTGCCGGTCAACAGGGCAAGATTGGCAAGGCCGCAGACATTGTCCGTACCCGAGGTGTGTTGGGTTATACCCATTGTGTAATAAATACCGGCCCGGTCCGCCTGCGCATACATCCTTGCTGCCGCCTCAATATCTGCGGCTGGAATTCCGGTGATCTTCTCGGCCCATTCAGGCGTACAGTCCTGAACCGATTCCTTGAAAACTTCAAAATTTTCGGTGCGCTCTGCAATATACTTCGTATCTTCAAGCCCATCCCAAAGAATAACATGACACAGAGCATTGATGAGTGCGCCGTCACTCCCCGATTTCTGACGCAGCCACAGGGCCGCATCTCTGGTCAGATCAATCCTGCGAGGATCGGCAACAATGAGTTTTGCGCCTTTTTTAACCGCCCTGCGCATGCGAAGGGCAATAACAGGATGGGTTTCCGTTGTATTGGAACCAATCACCAACAGAGCCTGATTATCGACAATGCTCTCAATAGTATTGGTCATTGCCGCTGAGCCAAGGACTGTGACCAGACCGGTCACCGTGGGGCTGTGTCAGTATCTGGCGCAGTGATCGACATTATTGGTTCCCAGGGTTGAACGGAAAAATTTCTGAAATGCATAATTTTCCTCAACCGTACACCTTGCCGACGAAAGACCGGCCAAGCTGTCGGCGCCATGCTCACCGAGAATCCGGGCAAAGCGACCGGCCATAAAATCAAGGGACTGCTCCCAGGTCGCAGGTTCAAGGATTCCTCCCTTTTGCCGGCGGATAAGCGGGGTTTTCAGTCGGTCCGGATGCTGAATAAAGGCATGACCAAACCTACCTTTTACACAGAGATCCCCGTAATTGGGAGCGGCATCCGAGTCGGCAGTTACCTCAAGCACGGTCTTTCCCTTGACCTTGAGATCAATCTGGCAGCCGGTGCCGCAATACGGACAAGTTGTTCTCACCGTATTAACGACCTCCGACTGGACCGGAACTATTCTATTTTTCTTGTTCAGAGCGCCGGTCGAGCAGTTGTCGACACAGTTGCCGCAGGAAACACAGTTTTCATTAAAAATAATCTCAAGGCCGACAGGCCTTCCCTTGTCGTCAAAAGACTCTGCCTTCAGTTCAAGCGCAT
>WGCP01000472.1 GCA_015493715.1 Desulfobulbaceae bacterium | reverse complement strand
TTATTGTCCCGCCACATCAGCGTACTTTCCAGAACACCATAGACAAAGCCGACCACTCCGGATGTGAGCCGACGAGGCCACAACCTGTGCTGATAGGAAAGATCAAAGCGGATCTCATCACCGAACTCAAACCCGTCGGCCTCAGTTTTCACTGTATAGGACAGTGATCCGTCAAACTGCCGGGCCAACGTCTGCCGGGTCAGAACCAGGCCGGCGGTGTAGTCCCAGGAACCGGAACCCAACTGCAAAGGTTGCGGCAGTTTGCCGATGGAGTCTGTTGCATCATCCCGTCCGGTCGGCATCTTCAGCGCCATAAAAGGCGCCAGTCGCAGGGTCTTTCCCGGTTCATCTTTTTTCCATACGGTATACCTGGCCAATGCCGTCAGGTCTCCGATGCCGCTGTCCCCGCGTTTCATTCGTACCAGAGGGGTGGTGACCTCCAGCTCCTTATCAAGAACCGGCAGGACACCAAAAAGAGCCAGCTTACCGGTAATTCCATAGGCGGCGATCACAGGAACCGCCCATACCGTCAGATCACGGTCGCCGGGGTTGTCGTCATCCGTTGCCCGGAGAAGTTTTGCCTGGGCCCGGACAAGCATCTCGCCCCTGGCCACCGGCAAGGCGGTGACAAAGGTTATGGGCGCGGCAACGACCTGTAAAGGAACCAGGAGACAGCACATGGATACCAACCAGCAAAAACAGAACGAGGTTAATCGCGTCATGGCTTTTTGGGCTCCATGGTTTCAGGATACAATATCCATGCCCCCTCTTTGCTCCTAATCCGGCCCTTCAACACTACCTGATGGCCCGTACCGACAACTGCTGTCAGGCGTTGTTTCAGGACATTATCATCCACCGTCAGGGGGATAAAGAGATCTTTCATCTGCAGGATCAATCCGTTGCCTCCATTGTTTTCCACCCGACCTCCGGCCGTGATCCACATATCGCCTGCGGTAAAACCGGCCTCTTTTACGGCCCGGGGCACGTCCTGATATTGTATGGAAGCGTCATGTCCGGCCGTTGCCCTGGCCTTTCCCGCCTGGATATCAACAGCAACCGACTCCACGCCCGGTACATGCTGCATGCGCTTTTCCACCCCAAAGGCACAAAAGGGACAGGCCATCCCGTTCACCTCCACCACAAGCGATGAGACCCGGGCAAAAGCCGGGCATGTAAAGAAAAACAGCGCCGTAACCAGTGAAACAAAAAATGTTTTCATTATTTTTCCTCTCCCGGTACCGGTATTCCCATTGGGCCGATAATCGGACATTTTTTGAGCGGACCCTGGCCGGGACTACGGGAAATCAGGGCCATGAGATCATTTTCAATTTTTTGTAACTCTGCAATTTTCTGTCGGATGCCTGCGATCTTTTCCCTTGCCTGCTCGCGCACCTCTTTACAGCTCACCCCCGGAATATCCCGCAATGCCACCAACTCCTTAATTTCCTTCAAGGAAAAACCAAGTTTCTTGGCCCGTTTGATAAAATAGAGATGCTCGACAATATCAGTGGAATACTGTCTATACCCGGATGTATTGCGCCCAGGCTCGGCAATAAGTCCCTGTTTTTCATAATAACGGACGGTTTCAACCGTCAGGCCCACCTGCCGGGCAACCTCGCCAATCTTCACAATTTGCCCCCCTGCTTGAAGAGAAAAATTCAACCCGCACCTCTACTCTACACCATGAAGTATACTTCAGGGTCAAGCGATAAAACACCATCCCCCTGACACGCCACCTACCTGATGCATCAATCAGTCCGACTGATCAGGCCGCAGACCGTCGGTTTTTTCAAGGAGAAAGATGCCGTAGGTGGCCCGCCAGTCGGGGAGCAGGGAAATAATTTTGCCGAAGCGTTCGTTTTTCCCGCTGGTAAGAGCAACTTCCCGGACCACGGTCGCCTGGACCGTGGCAATAAATTTCTTGAAATCCTTTATGGTGATTACGCGGATATTGGGGGTGTTGTACCATTCATAGGGGAGATGCTCGTTTTTCGGCGCCAAGCCGGTACAGAGCAGTTGCAGACGGACCTGCCAATGGCTGAAATTGGGAAAACTGACAATGACCCTGGAACCGATTTCCAACAACTTCACGATCAATGCATCCGGTTCATAAACCTGTTGCAGGGTCTGGCTGAGGATACAGTAATCAAAAGAGGAAGCAGGGTACTGAAGGACATCTTCGTTGAAATTTTCATGGAGAACGGACAGGCCCCGACTGATGCACAGGGCGGCCTTGTCACCATCGGCCTCA
>WGCP01000471.1 GCA_015493715.1 Desulfobulbaceae bacterium | reverse complement strand
GTGGTGGTGGTTGTTTTATTGCCACAGCGGCATTTGGCAGCCCCTTTCAGTCCCAGGTAATGCTGTTGAAAAGATTTCGGGACCAGTGTCTGTTGCCGAACTCGCCGGGCCGTCTTTTTGTTCGGCTCTATTATCGTTATTCACCTCCCATCGCCCGGATTATTGCCCGTCATGATATTCTGCGCCGTTTGGTCCGGGTGGGCTTATGCCCTCTGATAGGTCTTGCCTATTTACTAGTTGATGTTTCTTCCGGAGGCACCATTCTGTTGTTTATGGTTGCTTTGTGTGGTATGTCGATCCTTGTCATGGCCTGGACAACTACAAGAAGTGGAACCGGTGATTGAATTTCCCGGCCTTTTTCAATTGTTGGTAGAAAAATCGCAATGTTGTCTCCCCTGTCCCTGCTTCAAGGACCAGAACGAAAAACGCCCGGGGTAATTTTATGAGACCTTCTATACTGACGCAACGGCGATTTTCCTGTGCCGACAGCATCTATTATGACCAGGAAGAATTTCCGGTTTTCCGGGTATGGATGGGGGTTCTGCTGCTTGTTTTTTTCTGCCTGCTGAGGTCCTGGCAGACCCTCAAGGCGCCCGGTCTGTATATGGAGGATTCACTGCTCTTCAGTTATTATTATGGTCATTTTCGACCCTTTTCCTCTCTTTTTGTCAGTCATGTCGGGCAGAATTATCTGACCGTTCCTCCTTATTTTGCTGCCTGGGTTTTTTCCTGGTTTGATGTGCGCATGCAGCCGTATCTGTATCAGTGGTGGGGATTTTTCTGGTCTGTTGCCGCCTGCTCGGTGCCTTTTTTTTCCCGATTGTTCCGTAATCGTTTTATTCTGCTTCTCGGACCGACGGTGCTGGGGCTTATCGGCCTTAACGACATTTACTACTGGAATACTCTTATCTACTCCATGTATACGGGGCTGCTGGTACTGTTTTCCCTCCTGTTTTATCCTCCGCCGAAAACATGGCCTGGTACTGCCGTCCTGGTCCTGCTTTTTATTGTTCTGCCCTGGTCAGGTCCCTATTGTGTGCTGCTGCTGCCGGCCGGGATTATTTATCTGCTGTTGTTTGGCAGGGACAGAAAAACACTACCTATAGTGGCCGGCATCTGCTCCACCATTGTCTATTTCATGACTGTGCAGAGCCACACAACCCGGCTGGATCAACTCAAACCAATGGTGGTGACCCGTTATCTTCAGGTACTTGTCGATAAGGTGCTGTTTTTGCAGCTTGCTGACGGGATCTCCCTGTACTGGCTTGTTGCCGTAATGTTACTGCTTCTATTCTCATGGTATTGTTTCCGTGCAGATCCCTGCTTTGTAAAAAATATCACCATTATGCTGTGTTTTGTTTTTGGTTCACTTTCCCTGTTCTTTCTCAGTGTCAAGTATCCCATGTATGGACATACATTGGCCTGCCACCGGCTGATTTCCACTTTTTTCTGGCTCATTCTGCTCCTTTATATCAGTGACAGGTATCTTGTCCAGTATACTCCACCATGGCCCGTGTCCTTTGCCCTGTTGTTGGGTTTTGCCTCTCTTGTTGTGTTCCTTAATATTCGTTATCCATCCTTGGGCCGGGTGTCAGCCATTCAGCGGCTGGATGATTTCACCCGCAGTATTGCCTGGTGTGAACAGGTTGTAGGCCGGCAAAAGAACACCTATATAATTTTTCGTCGTCCGACTTCCGTGCCGGTTATGCGGCTTCGGGTGCGTATCGGCAGCACCAGGCCAGATGCCGTCTGTATCGGCTCCGATGATTTGCCCCAGGCCACCTGGAAACGGTTTGCAACCTGTCAATGAAATCCCGGTCCAAATCAGAAATGAAAAAAACCCATAACACTGTGACCGGGCAGGGTTCGGCCTTTAACCGGTACCGTCGGGTGATCTTCGGTCCAGGCAGTTTGGCGCGTTTTTTTTATTATGAATGGTGTCAGTTGCTTGCCCCGATCCCCGGCGCTTTGGGCATGGTTTTGCGTAAGATTTTCTGGCCCTTTATGTTTGCCTCCTGTGGCCGGGGTGTTCTTTTTGGAAGTGGGATCGTGGTCCGCCATCCCGGCCGGATTCGGATCGGCAGTAGGGTGGTTGTCAGTGAAAACTGCATTTTTGACGGGCGAAGCGCTATCAAGAACGAAACCATCACCCTGGGGGATAATGTTATTCTCTCTAATAATGTCATGCTTTCCTGCAAGGAAGGGCGCATCAATATTGGGGCACGGACCGGCATCAATGCCCAATCCATAATCCAATCCACCAATGACTGCCCGGTCAGCATTGGCCCGGACTGTATCATTGGTCAGCAGTGTTTTATCGTTGGCGGCGGCAGCTATCATCTGGAGCGGTATGATATTCCTATATGTGAGCAGGGAATACGGCCTGACGGCGGGGTGACACTTAAAGAAGACGTCTGGCTGGGCGGCCGAGTGACAGTATTGGGCGGTGTGACCATGGAACAGGGATCTGTTGCCGCTGCCGGAGCTGTTGTGACAAAATCGGTACCTGCGTTTTCGGTCTGTATGGGGGTCCCGGCCCGGGTCACCCGCAATCGGGCCGATGTATGAAAGGGCGATGGTCGGGCATGAAAATGCACAAAGGGCTTGCTGTTGTTCTCAAGTTGATCCTCAGCGGTCTGCTTCTTTTTTTTCTCTATCAGTCAACCCCGGTTGCAGAAATTATTACACTGTTTGCAGGTATTGATCTTCGCTACCTTCCATTTATTTTTGCGCTTCTTTTCTGTAATACGGTTCTCAGTGCCCTGAAATGGCGGATCCTCCTGCGGGCTGATTCCATAAATATATCCCTGTTCGATTTGACGGTTTCCTATCTCATCGGCACTTTTTTCAATATCTTTTTACCGTCGAGCATCGGAGGTGACTCGTATCGAATTTACGATGTCGCCCGGAGATCAAGGGAAGCGGCCCGTTCAGCGGCCTCGGTGCTGGCGGATCGACTTTCCGGGTTTCTGGCACTCATTCTGCTCAGTCTGTTGTCCTCCTTCCCCGTGGCCCACCGGATTGGTCAACCCTGTTTTTTCCTTTTACCCCTTGTTTTGGCGCTGGGCCTGTCCCTGGTGCTGTGGGGGCTTTTTCGGAAGACTCCGGCTATCCGCCTGCTGTCCCTGCTGCATCTTGATCGATATGAAGCGGTTACCGGTTTTGTCGACCGGTTTTTTTCTGCCTGGCAGCAGTATCATCGTCGTCCACGTATACTTGCCCTGGTTATGCTCCTTTCCTTTACCTTCCAGCTTTCGGTGATACTGACCGTATATCTTATGGCCTGTGCCCTGGGCGCCTCGGTTTCCCCGATTTATTTTGCCGCTTTTGTGCCGGTGATCAACCTGATGGAGGCCCTGCCCATTTCCATATACGGCCTGGGGGTTCGCGATGCCGGGTATGTTTTGTTTTTTGGTCTGGCCGGAATGACCGATATCCAGACCCGGGCCCTGTCCATGTTTTTTCTTGCTGTCACTGTCTGTTACTCCCTTTTTGGCGGCCTGGTCTTTTTCCTGCGAAATCTAATAACGAAATACCGGCAATCCGGCACCGGGGAGCAAGGGCAGGGTGGTTGATCAGGGGAACTGTGAACAGTGAATCGTTTTTCTGACTTCGATAAGCGGTACCTGCTTCCCCGTGTCCTGCTGTCCCTGGCCACTTCCGCTCTTATCCTGGGTCTGCTCCTTCGCTATGTGACCCATGTGAGCGGTCCCGGTCAATTGCCGGACCTGTTTTCAATCCTGACGCATCTGTCAATGGCGCCGGTGGCGGCCTATGTCGTTTTCAACCTGGCCGGGGCTTTGATCAGGACCATGCGCTATTCCCTTTTGCTGGATGGAGCAGGAGAGGGAAGGGTTTCCTTTTCTTCTCTTTTTCTGGCAACTGTTGCCCGTAACATGTTTGTTGACATGTTACCGGCCAGAATGGGTGAGTTGAGTTTTGTCGCTCTTTTGAACCGGAGCGATGGGGTTCGGGTTGACAGTGGTATCTCGGCGCTGGCTGTCAGTTTTGTCTTTGATCTGTTGGCCCTGGCCTGGCTGACCGTCATGCTTGGTCTTTACCTGATTCTTACAGCAACGATGCCAGGGTGGCTTTTCTGGTCTGTGGCGCTGCTGCTCATTCTCGGCATTGGTTCCCTGCTGGTGTTGTTTGTTCTTTTCCCCTGGCTGGCCCGCCTCCTGTTCACTTCCTGTACCGGCCATGGGGTTGCGCAACGAGCAATGCGAAAACTGGCCCGGTTCGCCACCTTGCTTGATCAGATACGCGGCGCCGGTATAACCCTGCCCGTTGCCTTCCAGTCTGTCCTGGTCAGGTTAATGAAATATGGAGGGTTATACTGCCTTTATCTTGCCGTTCTCAATGCCGGCTTTCCGACCGTAACCAGGGATGTGGCCATTGTGATGACGGCCCTGATCGGCGCGGAGGCGGCGGCAGCTATGCCCGTGCCTGCCTTCATGGGCTTTGGAGTATATGAAATGGGCGGGGCGGCAGCCCTTGCCTTGCTTGGCGTAGATCGGGGCGCTGCCGTACTTCTGATGTTGGCCCTGCATATAATCAGTCAGGTTGTGGATTACAGCCTTGGCTTGCTGGCCATGATCGGATTCATTCATACGGCGCCGCCATTGGCGGGAAAGCGATCTGAAAAAGGTACTCTGGGGCGTTTTCCTCATTTCCGCAAACTGTTTCTGGTTGGGATACTGTGTTTTTCCCTTGGTTTTTTGGGATGGCAGGTGCATGGCTGGATGAAAATGGGGCACCTGACCAGGCCGGCAACCGGACACCGGGTGGACAACAGGGGAGAGAAAAGAACTCCGGAAAATATTGTTGCCGGCCTGCACGGATTTGTGGTCTGGAGCAGTAACCGGTTCGGAAATCATGACATTTTGAAGCTCAGTCTACCGGACAGAAAACTGACGCGTCTGACCCATCATCCCCATACGGAATATTTTCCCCGGATTTCTCCCGACGGGCGAAAGATTGTCTTTGCCCGCTCACGGGCCCCCTGGGTCCCGCAACGAAATTATTATGCCTGGGATGTGTATTTTCTGGATCTGGAAACCGGCAGGGAACAGCTTGTGGCCGAGCATGGTAATGTGCCCACCTGGTCTAAGGATGGCAAGGCTGTCTTCTTTCAGCGTAACGGTAATCTTTTTGTCCGGCATGAACTGGATAACGGCAGGGAACTGGTTATTGCCTCCCCTGGTTCCATTCCCGGATTGCCGCAGAAAATCATTTTTGAAACTCCGTCCTGGAGCCTTCAAAATCAGGCCATGGCCGTAACCCTGCGGGGAGGGATGCGGGAAACGGCCATCATCGATGCAAGGGGAAACATCCGACGGGTGGGAGACGGTTGTCAACTTACCTGGAGTCCCGATGGTTCTTTTCTCTATCAGGTGGATCATGGGGGCAATGTTCTTAATGCCATTTACCGGGTTAACGCCAAAACACTGACCAGAACACTATGGTTTGACGCTTCGGGCCGGTGGAGCCATGAATACTTTCCAAAGCTTTCCAATTGTGGTAAAGTCCTCGTCTTCGGGGCGAGTCAATGTGGTCATGAGCATGATAGCGCTGATTACGAAATTTTTCTCTGGCCCGTAAATCGTCCGGTCTCCGAAGTCGTCCGGCTGACCTATCATACCGGCAATGACTGCTGGCCCGATATTTTTCTGCGGCCCGCATCATGATGTCTTGTTGGTATGTGTTATTATCGTCATAAAGGTCCTCAATTCCGGTAGGTCCGGGTTTGATATTTTCCGGCTTCGGATTGATGAGAGTAATAAAGGAGAGGAGTGTGTCTTGAAGATTTCGGTCGTCATTCCCATATACAATGAGGAAGAAAATATAGAGGCCTTGTACCGGGAACTTGCCGAAGTGGTCCATGATCTGCCCCAGGAAACCGAGATCGTGTTTGTGGATGACGGGTCTTCAGACCGGAGCCTGCAGATACTTGAAGAGATCCAGGCCAGGGAACTTGGCGTGATTGTGGTAAGTTTCCGTCGCAATTTTGGTCAGACAGCGGCTCTGTCCGCAGGGTTCGATTATGCGGGTGGCGATATTATTATTACCATGGACGGGGATCTGCAGAATGATCCCCATGATATACCGGCCCTGATCAGGGAAATCGAGGCCGGTTATGATGTGGTGACAGGATGGCGATTCAAGCGAAAGGACCCTTTCCTGTCCCGTCGTCTGCCGTCCATGATTGCCAACCGGATCATATCCTGGATCACCGGAGTGAGGCTGCATGACTATGGATGCACGCTCAAGGCGTTCCGGCGTGAGGTAACCAGTAACATTAGACTCTATGGCGAGATGCATCGGTTTATTCCCGCCATTGCCTCCGGCATGGGAATCTCGTTTACCGAAATCAAGGTGAATCACCGGCCGCGCATTCATGGAACGTCCAAATACGGTATTACCAGGACCTTGAGGGTTATCCTTGATTTGATGACCGTCAAGTTTATGCTCAGCTACGCCACCAGGCCGTTGCATGTTTTCGGCTCAGTTGGCTTTGTTGCGACCAGCATAGGTTTTTTTCTGGCCCTGTATATGACCGTGCAGCGACAGTTTTTTGCTGTTCCCATGGCAAATCGTCCCTTACTGCTCTTTGCGGTGCTGCTCATTTTCATCGGTATCCAGTTCGTCACCATTGGTCTTCTTGCCGAGTTGGTGGTCAGGACCTATCACGAATCCCAGCGAAAACCCATTTATTATGTTCGTCGGGTGGTGGGCCGTCCGGATACCCCGCCAAGCTGATGTCTTCTGTTCAGGTCGATATTGTTATTCCCCATTTTAACGGTCTGGGCCTGCTTCAGGCTTGTCTGTCGTCTTTGACCCGTCAGCAGCAGGTGTCCTGCCGGATCGTGGTTGTTGATAATGGTTCAACGGATGGCTCGGTCGCCTGGCTTGAAGAGAATGGTGATGTGGATGCGGTTTTTCTGGAGGAAAATACCGGCTTTGCCGCAGCCATCAATGAAGGCATCAGACGTTGCTCCGCTTCCCTTGTTCTTTTACTCAACAATGATACAGAACTTGCCCCGGATACACTGTTCCTGCTTGTCCAGGCGGCCGGTTCCAGGCCCGGGTATGGCTTTTATGTTCCCAAAATGCTCAACATGCAACGACCGGACATTCTTGATGGGGCTGGAGATGCCTATCTGCGGGGAGGGGCAGGCTACCGGCTTGGCACCATGGAGCCGGACTGTGATTTTTACAGCCGACCGGGCCCGGTGTTCGGCGGTTGTGGCGGAGCCACCCTGTTTCGGCGGGAAATCTTTGTCCGCACGGGACTCTTTGACGAGGATTTTTTTGCCTATCTCGAGGATGTGGATTTAAATCTGCGCATGAACAGGCTGGGGATCCTCGGTTATTACGTGCCCGCAGCCCGGGTTTATCATGTGGGCAGCGCCACCAGTGGTTCAAGGATCAACAGCTTTACGGTGCGTTTCTCGACTAGGAATTCCCTGTATATTTTAGCCAAGCACTATTGTGTATTCCTTTTGTTCAGGTTGTTGCCGGTTATTTGCATCTATCAGTTATGCTGGCTGATTTTTTGTATCAAGAGAGGCCAGGGCCGGGCATGGCTGCAGGGCGTGGGCCAGGCCTTGGTTCATCTGCCTGCCCAGCGCCGAAAGCATCCTTTTCTTCTCAGATCCGATACATTGACCAGGTCTGAATTCACCCATCTGATAAAAAAGGCGGAAAGGGAGGTCGTGACCTCGATTATGCACCGGAGAGAGGGGCAGGGGAAGGGAGTGTCCCTGCTGCGTCTGTACAGGTTTTTATTTCTGTGATTTTCCCCGGTTATGAGTGGAATATCGGTTATAATCGTTACCCATAATTCAGCGAAAGTTATTTGCTGCTGCATGGATGCGCTGGCCCGGCAGCAGCACCCGCCGGACGAGATTGTTCTGGTCGATTCCGGCTCGGACGATCCCTCCTGCCTGGAGCAATATTTAGGTCATAAAGGTGTCCGTCTCCTGCTTCTTCAAGAGAATGTGGGTTTTGCCAGGGCCAACAATATCGGCTACAGACAGTGCGCCAGAGACAGTGAATATATCCTGTATCTCAATCCGGATGCCTTCCCCCAAGAGACGGCTCTTACAAGGTCCCGTCAATGTCTGATGGGAAATCCGGCCTATGGTGTCGTCGGTGGCCGTCTGCTTGGCTGGGACCTGGAGGCCGATAAGGCAAGTGGCCTGCTTGATTCCACGGGTATCTTCAGAAAATGGTATGGCCGCTGGGTTGATCGGGGCCAGGGCGAGAGGGATCATGGACAATTTCTCAGGCAGGAGAAAGTGCCGGCCCTGTGCGGCGCTTTTCTTTTTTGCCGCAGGTCGGCCCTGGAAAGGATACGTCTGGCCGAGGGTGTGATTTTTGATCCGGATTTTTTTTTGTACAAGGAAGACATTGAACTCTGTATCCGTTTGCGAAAATGCGGGTATGGGTTGCTCTATAATCCGGACATACAGGTGTTTCATTGCCGGGGATGGCGTGCAAGGAAGGAGATGGAATTTAAGAAACGTCTTTTGGCGGCAAAGAGTGAGCTGCTTTTGTACCGTAAACATCCCTCACCCTACATCTGTTGGGCCCAGGTAAAATATCTGCTGGTGAGTCGCCTGCATCTATGACCGGAAACGATTCCAATAGAGGTCGTGTCACAGTTATTGTGCCTACTCTCAACGGGGCCCCAGGGATAGAGCATCTGTTTTCCATGCTTGCGGCGCAGACCCTTCGTCCTGCCGAGGTTTTTGTGGTTGATTCAGGATCTACAGATAGCACCATTGCCATTGCCAGCCGGTATGGTGCCCGTATAGTTGAAATCCGGAGGGAAGATTTCGATCATGGTGCAACCAGGAGTATGGCCGCTAGGATGGCAACAACGGGGATTCTTGTTTTCATGACCCAGGATGCCGTCCCTGTCGATGATTATGCACTTGCCCGCCTTGTGGCGCCCCTTGGGAAAAACCGGGTTGCGGCATCCTATGGAAGACAGCTTCCCCGCCGCGATGCGACTGTATTCAGCAGGCATCTCCGGTTGTTCAATTATCCATCAGTGTCTCATGTTTTCAGTTTTGAATCCCGGCGAAAGCATGGGTTCAAAACCATTTTTATCTCCAACTCCTTTGCCGCCTATCAGCGGGATGTCCTGCTGGCCCAGGGGTGTTTTGACGAACACTTGGTTTTTGGTGAGGATACGCTTGCGGTGGCAAAAATGCTTGGAAACGGGTATTGTGTGGCCTATGTCAGTGAGGCCATGGTCTATCATTCCCATAACTACTCGATTGTACAGGATTGTAAGAGATACTTTGATATCGGAGCGTTTCATGCTTCCCAGCAAGAGCACCTTGCTGCCTATGGTGGTCCCGGCGGTACGGGGAGGGCTTATGTCCTCTCGCAGTTGCGTATGCTGTATCAGGACAGAAAATCCCATCTGCTGTTCGAGGCAATCCTTCGTATTGCCGGTAAGTTCATCAGCTATCAGTTGGGAAAAGGATATGCATGGTTGCCCAAGTCCCTTGCCCGGAGATTGAGCATGAATTCCGATTGGTGGACACGGGAGGCCTGAAAATGAAAAGATTGCCTATCGCGCTTCCAGGCCCGGTGTTTGTCTTATGTCTTTTCTCATCTTCAGCTAGTTGTTCTTCCGGTATCCCTGAACCGTTTAAATAAGAACCCCTTATGTCACCTGTTTTATCCTGGAACCTGCGCGAGCGTAGTTCGCTTATTTACCGGATTCTGCATATATTGGACTGTTCCCTTGTCTGCGCTTTTCTCTGGCTCCTTGTCCATTTGTACAGGGTGCCATGGAATCCTTATTACAACTGGCTTGAGCTTGTTGTTTTCATAGTTGCCTTTATCAGCTTTCAGTATTTTCAACTCTATCGTTCCTGGCGCGGTTGGAAGTATTATCGGGAGTTTCTCGTCATTGTACGTGCATGGGCTGCGGTTATCGGCTGTATCTTGTTCTATTTTTTTATTTTTAAGATATCCGAAGCCTATTCTCGTGTTGTCTTTATAATTTGGTCATTTTCGACACCGTTTCTTATTTTTTGGGCCCATATTGTTGTACGCAAATTATTGCGTCACTATAGAAGCCAGGGAAAAAATATTCGTCATGCGATCATTGTAGGCGCCGGTGATCTTGGAACACGTATGGCGGCCTATCTGGAGCAGATACCCTGGGCCGGTATTGAAGTTGTTGGATTTTTTGATGATAAGCTGGAATTACGGCAGGAGCTGGACAAAATTGAAAAGCCGCTACTGGGGAAAATAGCCGACGTGCATGGATATCTGGAAAACAACGATATCGATTATGTCTATGTTGCCCTACCCATGCGGGCGGAACGGAAAATTTTCCGGATTTTACGGGAATGTCGGGATCAGGGAGCCCAGATATTTCTGGTACCGGATCTCTACATATTCGGCCTGCACCATGCGGAAATTCAATCCCTTGGTGATATGCTGGTTTTAAGTTTTAATCCGGCCTCGGACTGGAAGCGAACCTTTGATGTTATTTTTTCCTCGCTTGTTATTGTCTTCGGTAGCCCTATCCTGCTGCTTATCGCCCTGGCTATCAAGCTCGACAGCCGGGGACCGGTTGTCTATCGGCATAAGAGGATCATGGCCACCGGTCGAGACTTCGACTGCCTGAAGTTCAGGACCATGGTAGTGGATGCGGATCAAAAATTGGAAAAACTGCTCAGGGAAGACCCTGAACTGGCAGCGGAATGGAAGAAAAATTACAAATTAAAGCATGATCCACGTATAACCCGGGTAGGACGTTTTTTACGCAAAACCAGCCTGGATGAGTTACCACAGTTTATCAATGTGCTCAAAGGAGAGATGAGCGTCGTCGGCGCCCGTCCCATTGTCGGCCGTGAGCTGGAGAAATATTACAAGGGAAACGGCGATAAGAGCGCCGGTCGATATGTGTCAATGAAGCCGGGCATCACTGGTCCCTGGCAGGTGATGAAACGCAACGATATGGATGATTATCAGGAGCGGGTGGATCTGGACGACTGGTATGTCCTTAACTATTCCCTGCGCACGGATTTGAAAATAATCGTCAAGACCATTGCCTGTATGTTCAGTGGCAAGGGCGCATATTGAAGTATTTATACGCTTGCCTGGTGGTCTCCCGTCACTGTTTGTCCTGAAATATTTTGTGTAGAATTTGTTGCGGCGCTCCTTCCAGGTCACCCTCTATTTCGGTAATGGCCGTTTCTTTGCGCTCAGCCTTCCGTATCTCTGTCGAATCAGGGAAAAAGGCGATTGGTACCTCCCCTAGAGCCTCGATAAGAAAGTCTCTGTCTTCTTCTTCCCGAACCAGGTTTGCGATAAAAGAAATATTCGGGATATGGACGTCATCGGCCATTTTTTTAATTTTCAGGGCCGTGCGGATGGACGAACGTGAGGGGATAACCACAATCAAGAGCTGATCTACCCCGGCCACCGTTCCCCGGCCAAGATGTTCCACCCCGGCTTCCATGTCCAGAAGCACGACCTCATTGGGAGCAAGTAGCATTTTTTTCAGCATTTTTTTCAGGACATGGTTTTCCGGACAGGCGCATCCCCCTTCGGCCACCTGAATAGCGCCCAGCACCATAAGGCGCAGGCCGTCATGCTCAATCATGAAGTCTCCCAGCAGATCATTGACATCAGGATTGAGGTTATAGAACGGCGATCCTTCCGTTTTGCCGGCCCGCTCGGCGAGCAGTTTGGTCATGTCGGCAATAGGCCGGGCTTTTTCTGCATCCTTAAATCCCAGAGTCTCGGCCATGTGCGGGCTTGGATCTGCATCAATCACGAGCACTTCCCGTCCCTGTTTCCTGAATTCCCCGGCCAGCAGGGCCATGATGGTTGTTTTTCCGACACCGCCTTTACCACTTATTGCAATTTTCATTTTTTTTATCCTGTTTGGGTTGCCGAGTCAGTATGCCCACGAACCGTCCTGGAACAGGACTCCATAGATCGAAATTTTACGATGCCATTTTATCCTGTTTGGGTTGCCTTCTGGAAAAGATTGATTACAATATAAGACACTCTGCCTCTGTTTGCCACTGGAGATGGAGGGATGAGTAGAGTTCAATTTCCGGTCAGGGCTGAATTGCACCCGGCCGATGACGTTTCTTTTTTCGGGAGAGAGTTTTTATGGAAGCACAATATCAAAGTACTCCGGTAACCATTACCCAGGCCCGCCGGGAGGCATCCACAGTTTTTCTGGCCAAGGTGTTTAACTGGATGGCTATTGGCCTCGGCCTGACCGGAATCATCGCCTTTTTTACCGCCAGCACCGGTTTTGCCCTGAC
>WGCP01000470.1 GCA_015493715.1 Desulfobulbaceae bacterium | reverse complement strand
AGAATCAGGCGGACAGGCCCAATCCTTTGCGTTTTGTTGTGATTCGCTCATCAATAAGCGCGGCCGCCTTGAATGGGTCAGGCTCGATAACGAAACAAGCGCCGATCAGATCATCAAAACCGGACAGGGCCAGGTCGGTGACAATCTTGGAACCGGTGATATTGGGCGGATGTCCCAAGTGGGTATAAATTCCCGAAGCCACGGCATAGGTGCCGATGGCGGCCGCTTTTTCCGAATACCATTCCGGTGAGGAGGCGGCCACCGGCAGATCGGAGATATCCACCCCGAGTTCACCCGCCAGCAGAGCGCAGAGTTGCAGGATACGCGCATTGTCCACACAGGAGCCCATATGAATGACCGGCGGAATACCAAGAGCGCCGCAGATTTCCTGCAGGCCCGGCCCTGCCTGGCTGATGGCCTCGGGCACCAGTAATCCGGCCTTGCCTGCGGCCGTGGTCACACAGCCGGTGGCAATCACCAGGATATCCCTCTTGATCAATTCTTTTGCCAGATTGACATTACAGAAATCATGTTTGTATTTTGGGTTATTACAGCCGACAATACCGACTGCGCCCCGCACTTTGCCTGCCTTGATGGCGTCAATAAGCGGCGTCAACGATCCGCCCAGCGCATCAAGTAATGCCTCGTTGGAAAACCCGGTCACAATATCCACCGGTCCTTCGGGAATCTCCACTCGGGCCGGATCACGGAGCGGGAAACGTTCTATTGCCATGCGCACCACCTTTCGGGCCTGGGCAGCGCCGTTGTGCATCTCAAACTTGACGTGTTCCGCCCCGGTAAACCTGGCCTTGTCCGCCGTGGTCACCATCTTGGTATGGTAACAGTCGCCCACCTGGACAAGACTTGGCATGATACACTGGTAGTCGACGATGATCAGCTCGGCAGCGCCGGTGATAATGGCCAGTTCCGTCATCAGATGATTGCCGGCCATGGGGATACCGTGCCGCATCATCAGTTCATTTCCGGTGCAGCACAATCCGACCAGATTGATACCGGTCGCCCCTTTTTCCTTTGCCAGGGCAATAAGTTCCGGATCATCAACCGCCTCCATGACCTTCTCGGAAACTATCGGATTATGGCCATGGACCAGAATATTGACCTGGTCTTTCTTGAGCACGCCAAGATTGACCGTGGCTTTGCGCGGGCTGGGTGTACCGAACAGGATATCAGAGATCTCGGTGGCGATCATGGAACCGGCCCAGCCGTCCGCCAGACAGGTACGGGCCACATGGAGCATGGTATTGGCCGCGTCGTTATCGCAGCCCATGTGGGTGCGATGCATCATTTCGGCAATTTCCCGGTCCATGCCGCGCGGGGTCACGCCCAGTTTTTTCCAGAGATTACGCCGCACCTCAGGCACCCGCCCGATAAAGGAGAGTTCATTTTTGGTGGAACCATAATTTTCAAAAAATTCATCGGCAAGATCTTTGGCGACCTCCAGTACTTCCCGGCCGGTGGTTTCGATACCAACCTCGGCGGCAATGCGAAGCAGTTTTGCCTCATCCTTGATCTGGTAATCTTCTGTTTCTCCGTGCGCAACCGCATGCAGGGCTTCTATGCAATCACGGCCATGATCGGAATGGCCGGCAGCGCCGCCGGTGACAAAACGGCCGAAGTTACGGGCCACGATCACGTCGGCGTCGGCCCCACAAACGCCAAGCGGTGATTTCTTACTTATCCGACAGGGCCCCATGGTGCAGTTACGGCAACAGACACCGGACTCACCGAAATGACAGTGGGGCGTCTGTTGCAATAATCTGTCCCAAACGGTTTCAACGCCATCGCGCTGGGCCTTATATAACATCTGTTTGGCATCATCCCATATTGAACATTCTTCAATATTGAGTTTTTTCTCGGCCATTGGTTCTCCTCCTGTTGGATTTTCATTCTTTTCCCCGGAAAAAATCATAGCAATATGATTTCCCCATTATGACGGAAGTATAACAGGCAATAGGAAACTGCACTGTCAGCCGCCTGACGGTTTTTTCATTATTTTGACAACAGGGGGGAAAAATCCATCACAGGGAAGGAAAATTTTTCAGCAGGTCGAGATTGGGGATACGGTAGATACCACGCTCGACCTTATAGATAACTCCGGCCCGCTGCATACCATTGATGATGGTGGAGACGGTCTGACGGGAAGAACCGATAATGGCTGCCAACTGCTCCATGGTCAGGTCAAGGGACAGCAGAATACCCTCCTCTGTTTGCCGACCGTCATATTCGGCCTCATGGCAGAGAAAATCCGCCAACCGACCGGCAATGTCCTTGAACACAAGATTATCTATGATAGAAAAAGACTGCTTCAGCAACTCGCCAAGGATGGAAATAATTGTCCTGGACAGGGCTGGGTGGTCCACCATGTAATGATGGAAACGCATGGTCGGCATGGCAAGTAGGGTCACATCGTCGATGGCGGCCACATGGGCCCTAGTATGGGTGACATAGATATCGCCCGGCCCCAGAATCGTCAGAGATAATTCCTTATCTTCCATGGCAAGATAGATCCGTATCCGCCCATGCTTGATAATAAAGACCAGGTCGTCATCATGTCCGGGCGCGTAGATCAGTCGTCCCTTCTGATACTTTTTCTCCATGAAATCCTCACAGAGTTGCCCGTACACCTTCTGCTGCAATTCCTGCATGAGATTTATTGACGAAAATTTCGTTTTCATGAACCTTCATTCTCCTGGACAAATGGCTGAAATCTCTGATGAGCGGCTTTGGGCAGCGGCGTCGGACGATGGGTTTGGGCGTCAATAAAAAGGCCGGTCTGGCTGCCTTCGGCCACCAGTTGCCGCCGTTGATTAAAAAAGCAAAAATCCATAATTGCCGATACATTTTTCAGGCGGGAAAGCCAGACCTCAACGCGCACCTGATCGCCAAGAAAAAGCTGCTGTTTATAGCGAATTTTCGTTTCAATGAGCGTAGGCAGCAGGCCAAAATCGTGGATAATTTTCTCAACCGGCAAGCCTGCTGCCGCAAGCAGTTTCAGCCTGCCGATCTCCATCCATTGCACATAGACGATGTTGGAGACATGACCGGCAAAATCGATATGAAAGGTATAAATTTCCTGGTCAAATTTCACTTTTCTCATACAACCAACCTTTTCCTGGACGCTTAGAACAAATTCGTCAGTGGATTCGACGTATCATATCAGATATTCGGACAGCCTGCACAACCATCGTGGCGATTTGACAACTCCTGCGCACGCCCTTAACTTTTCAGTACAGATCTTTTGTAACCGTTCACCAGGGGCAACAAGTTGCTAACGAGCTCAGGTCTGTAAGCGTTTACCAGTGCTCCAGGTTCGTTCAAGCAGGTTCGAAGTCTCCGCTTATCTGCGAATCTATAGCCCGCCTATGTGGGCAAGCATGATCGGACGAAGATGGGGTGCTGGTGAACGCTTACGATCTTTTCGCGGAAACCTCAAGCAGGAGAGCAGGAAATGCGTGCACTTATTATCGGCGGCACCGGCTTTATCGGACAACACCTGGTCAACCACCTGAACAACCCCATAATTGCCGGTCGAAGCCTGAAAAAAATAAAAAATCGTTCGCCCGGTTATGAGGCAAGGCAATGGGATCCTACCCAATCCCTTGGCCCTGGTTTTTTTGACGGTGTAGATGGTGTTTTTCACCTGGCCGGGGAATCCATTTTTCATGGCCGATGGAACGTGGCCAAGAAAGAACGCATCCGAAACAGCCGGGTGGAGTCCACCAGGCGTCTTGTCGATGGCATCGGCCGGTCCGCCGTAAAACCTCGGGTGCTGGTCTGTTCCTCGGCGGTGGGCATCTATGGAGATCGAGGCGATGAACCGCTCACCGAATCATCCCGGCCGGGTGATGATTTCCTGGCCAAGGTATGCCGGGACTGGGAACAGGAGGCCCTGCGGGCACAGGAATTCGGCGTTCGGGTAGTGCTCATTCGCACCGGGGTGGTACTTGGCCGTAACGGTGGAGCCCTGGCGCAGATGCTACCTCCTTTTAGACTCGGGCTTGGCGGCCGACTCGGCAACGGCAGACAATATATGCCCTGGATCCATATCGAGGACCTCTGCCGAATCATGCTTAAGGCCATGGAAGATGGGCATCTCTCCGGTCCGGTCAACGCGGCGGCCCCAAATCCGGTCACCAACAGGGCCTTTACCCACGCGCTTGCACAAGCACTGCACAGGCCTGCTCTTTTTCCCATGCCCGCTTTTTTTCTCAAAATTGTTGTTGGCGAATTTGCGGACGTCCTTCTTGCCTCCCAACGCGTCCAACCCGAGGTTCTGGACAAAAGCGATTTTACCTTCCATTATCCGGATATCAATTCAGCCTTGTCAAACCTGATCAGTAATCGATAATTCCCGACAACGTCCTGACTGATAAACGATTTTCTTCTCGGCACCATCCAACGAGACAAATAATACATTTACGTGTAAATAATCAAACTCGACGGACAAGATTGTCATGTATTACTGGTCCGCATGCTTGTTGCATTTCCCCCTAAAACAAGATAAAGGAACATAACTACAATCTGTTATCATCATCTGACCTTTGATTATTTTTTCCCGGCATGGCATGTGCAACCTGTGGATTCCAACGACTAAACCTATTTTTCCATCCAATACCCCCCATCGGGGATCCACAAGGAGAGAAGATGAAAACAAAAGTACTTGCATCCGCCCTGGCCGTTACGCTGGGCGTCGGAACACTGCTCGCAGGAGCCGCCCAGGCAGCGGACACCATCAAGATCGGGATTCTCCATTCCAGTGCTGGTGACCTATGCCGGGGATAGAAAAGTTTATGGCTTTACCGGTGCCATCATGGGATCTCTGGAGGAAGGATCATGACAACAATAAGCAGACAAGCCTACGCCGAGATGTTCGGCCCGACCAAAGGTGATCGGGTGCGGCTGGCCGATACCGAACTGTGGATAGAGGTGGAAGAAGACCGCACCCGTTACGGGGACGAGGTAAAATTCGGCGGCGGCAAAGTCATTCGCGACGGCATGGGTCAGAGCCAGCGCCTCAGTAGTGAATGTGTGGACACGGTGATCACCAATGCGCTCATCCTTGATCACTGGGGCATCATCAAGGCCGATATCGGTATCAAGAACGGCCGGATTGACGGCATCGGCAAGGCGGGCAACCCTGATATCCAATCCGGTGTGGATATTGTTATAGGACCGGGTACTGAGGCCATTGCCGGAGAGGGATTGATCCTGACCGCAGGCGGCATTGACGCCCATATCCACTTTATCTGTCCCCAGCAGGTAGAAGTGGCGCTGATGAGCGGCATTACCACTATGCTCGGCGGCGGCACCGGCCCGGCTACCGGCACCAATGCCAGCCTGCCCGAGCCCCTGGCGGAACAGGTCCGAGCCGGGGCCATGGGCTTAAAGCTGCATGAAGACTGGGGCACAACCCCGGCCGCCATCGACAACTGCCTGAGTGTTGCCGATGAAATGGACGTGCAGGTGGCCATTCATACCGACACTCTCAATGAATCCGGCTTTGTCGAACAGACCATGGCCGCGTTCAAAGATCGCACCATCCATACCTATCATACCGAGGGCGCAGGCGGTGGCCATGCCCCGGATATTATCCGCGCCTGCGGACGGAAA
The DNA here is from genome assembly GCA_015493715.1 of Desulfobulbaceae bacterium. Taxonomy (GTDB): domain Bacteria; phylum Desulfobacterota; class Desulfobulbia; order Desulfobulbales; family Desulfobulbaceae; genus DRLX01. Next base: position 4,565 of record WGCP01000470.1, on the reverse strand, counting down.
AACGTCCTGCCCTCATCCACCAACCCGACACGGCCCTATACGGTCAACACCGTAGACGAACACCTGGACATGCTCATGGTCTGTCACCACCTGGATCCCAAAATTGCCGAAGATGTCGCCTTTGCCGAGTCACGCATCCGACGAGAGACCATTGCCGCTGAAGACATCCTGCATGACCTTGGCGCCTTTTCCATGATCGCCTCCGACTCCCAGGCCATGGGCCGGGTGGGTGAGGTGATTATCCGTACCTGGCAGACCGCCCACAAAATGAAAACCCAGCGCGGTAGCCTGGCCGGTGATCCGGCCCGCCATGACAACCTGCGGGCAAAACGCTATATCGCCAAATACACCATCAACCCGGCCATCTCCCACGGCATTGCCCATGAGGTCGGTTCGGTGGAGGTGGGCAAACTGGCGGACCTTGTCCTGTGGAAATCGGCCCTGTTCGGGGTCAAACCCGCCCTTATCATCAAGGGCGGCATGATCGTGGCCGCACCCATGGGGGATGCCAACGCCTCCATCCCCTCGCCGCAACCGGTCCATTATCGGCCCATGTTCGGTGCCCTTGGCGGCGCCAGGCATGCGACTTCGCTCAGTTTTCTTTCCCGGGCGGCCATGGAGGCCGGAGTGGCTGAAGAGCTCCGGCTGCAAAAGAATATCGGCGTGGTGCAGGGATGCCGTAATATCGGCAAAAAGGACATGATCCTCAATGATTACCTGCCGGAAATCGAAGTCGATTCCCAGACATACGAAGTGCGAGCGGACGGTGAACTGCTTACCTGCGAACCGGCAACGGTGTTGCCCATGGCGCAACGCTATTTTCTTTTTTAGTTGGGCCCATGCTTCATTTCAGCGAACGTATTTCAGCAGGTGACGCTACTGTACAAACTACCCTGACACTTCCCTGGGCAAAGCGAACCAAAAGCAGGCAACGTGTGCGACTTGATGACGGCCGGGAGGCGGGACTGTTTCTTGAACGGGGTGTCATTCTCCGCAGCGGCAACCTGTTGCGGGCTGAAGACGGCACCGTGGTCGAGGTGCGGGCGGCCCTGGAAACGGTCTCTACAGTGATTATTGCCGATTCCCTGCAGATGGCCCGGCTCTGCTACCATCTCGGTAACCGACATGTGGAACTGGAGATCATCACCAACAGGATCCGCTATCCCCACGATCACGTACTGGATGAAATGGTTGCCGGCCTGGGTCATGAGGTGTCGGTGGAAGAGACGCCTTTGGAACCGGAAACCGGTGCTTACGGCGGTCATGGACACCATCATGAATAAAGCAGGATCCCTTGTCCGACTGCTGCACCTGGTCAGCCCGACCCTGCCCACCGGCGCCTACAGTTATTCGCAGGGATTGGAATGGGGTGTGGAGGCGGGCTGGATCACGGATGCCCGAAGCCTTGGCAACTGGCTTATCCAGGTCAGTGAACAGTCCCTCGGTCGTGTCGATATTCCGCTGCTGGCCCGGATGTCTGCGGCTGTTCGTGATGGCGACCCGCAACTCCTTGGCCGCTGGCGCGACCTGTTACTTGCCTGCCGGGAAACATCTGAGCTCAGGGAGGAGGAACGAACTCGTGGCCGTGCCCTGGCTACCCTTTTGCAACAACTTGGCCTTCCGGGCTTGCAACCTTTCAGGAAGATTCTGACTACCTGCCAGCTGGCAGGCTTTGCCTTTGCTGCGGCCGGCTGGAAAATTGCGCTTGCCGATGCCGCCACCGGCTACGGTTGGGCCTGGCTGGAAAACCAGGTACTGACCGGCATGAAGATCATCCCCCTGGGGCAGAGCGAAGGGCAGCGCCTACTGCTTGAACTGAGCCCGACAATGTTGGAGTCCGTCAATATCGGCCTGAACCTTGAAGATGAAGAAATCGGAGGATCAACACCGGCCCTGGCCATCGCTTCAAGTCAGCACGAAACTCAATATACACGGCTATATCGATCATAGAGGAGATCATTGTGACGGCAAAAAAATCACCCCTGCGTCTGGGTGTCGGCGGCCCGGTCGGCTCCGGCAAGACCGCCCTGATTGAGGCCCTGTGTCGCCTGATGCGCGAAAGCTGCGAGATAGCAGTTGTCACCAACGATATTTACACCCGGGAAGACGCGGAATTTCTCACCCGCAACGAGGCCCTGCCCGCCGAGCGGATCATCGGGGTTGAGACCGGCGGCTGTCCGCACACCGCCATCAGGGAAGACGCCTCAATGAACCTGGCGGCCGTGAATGATCTCAGCCGCCTTTTCCCGGAACTTGATCTTATCATCATTGAAAGCGGCGGCGACAACCTGAGCGCCACCTTCAGTCCGGAACTGGCAGACCTTGCCATTTATGTCATCGATGTGGCCGCCGGTGATAAAATCCCCCGCAAGGGCGGACCGGGCATCACCAGAAGCGACCTACTGGTCATTAACAAGATCGACCTTGCTCCCATGGTCGGAGCCTCACTTGCCGTCATGGAGGCTGATACGAAAAAAATGCGCGGCGACAAACCCTTTGTCTTTGCCAACATGAAGACCGGCCAGGGCCTGGAGCCAATACTTGCCTTTATTCGGAATGAGGGTATGTTGCGCATGGAGTGAAGTGTACAAAGCTTTCATGTCATCCAATACCGGGAGTCCCGCCCTTATTATGAAAAAAAAACACCTGGTCCTGATCGGTGGCGGTCATGCCCATATGATGCTCTTGGCCAATCTCGCCGAATTTGTCGCCAAGGGCATTGCCGTCACTGTGATCCAGCCCTCCGAGTACCATTATTACTCCGGCATGGGGGCCGGCATGTTGGGCGGGACCTATACGGCCGATGAAATTCGTTTTCAGACCAAAACGATGGTGGAAAAACAGGGCGGCGGATTTATCCTGGACAGGGCCGTAGAAATTGATCCGGCCAACAGGGAGGTTGTGCTTGAACAGGCCGGACAAAGGGTAGCCTATGATGTGCTGTCCTGTAATGCCGGTTCCCAAGTGCCGGACAGGGGCCTGTCCCTGCCCGAAAGTGGCGATATCTTTCCGGTCAAGCCCATCGAGGGTCTGGCCCGGGCCCGGGCGCGGATTATTGCCCGTGGAAAGAGCAGATCACTTCATGTGACCATTGTGGGCGGCGGGCCGTCGGCCATGGAAATCGCCGGTAATGTTCACCAGTTGGCCTGCAGAGAAAACCTTCTCCCGCCGACAATAACAATTGTTGCCGGCCACGCCGTCCTCCCCCATGCCCCGGAGCGGGTCAGACGACTGACCGAACGCTCCCTGGAGAGACGGGAGATCTCCATTCTGACACATACAAGGGTTCGGCAGGTCGAGCCGGGAAGCCTGCTGCTTGATAGCGGGGAGTCACTGGCGGCTGATATTACCTTTCTCGCCGTCGGGGTCAGGCCTTCTCCGATTTTCGCCAGATCCGGCCTGCCCGTCGGTCCGGATGGAGGGCTGCGGGTCAACAGGTATCTGCAGAGCGTTACCGAACCAAATATTTTCGGCGGCGGCGACTGCATCTATTTTGAACCCTGCCCCCTGGACAAGGTCGGCGTCTATGCAGTGCGCCAGAACCCTGTTCTTGTGCACAACGTAATGGCGGCCTTTGCAGGTACGCCTTTGCAGGAATTTCATCCAGGCGGTAAATACCTGCTGATCTATAACCTGGGCGACGGGTATGGTGTTTTCAATAAATGGTCACTGGCCTTTGGCGGCCGCCCGGCATTTAGCATCAAGGATTACATCGACCGCAGATTCATGCATACCTTTCAGACAGACGAGCACTGACCCTCTCCGGCTTTACCTCTACAAAAAGACAAGGAACCTGCTGCCGATACAGTCCGATATTCGCATAACGAATAAGGTTAGATTGTGCGGAGCGTAGCGGAGCCACAATCTGAACCGTTTGTTGGACAAGCCCGGTGATATAATAGAAAAGAGCTTTCTTACGGCAAGGCTGCCTGATCAGGCAGAGTCAGGAGCAGGGGTAAAATCCCTGCCGGAGGCGTGATCTTTGAAAGAATACTTCCCTGGAAGTGGTTCATTGAAGCAATATATGGCGTTTTTTGGACACAGGTATCCATTACCGGGTCATTCGGTTTTTTTTCATTCCCAGGCTGTGATCTGTCGGTTACATGACGATTCTCCCTTGACAGGTCATCCCCAAGGGACTGGTGAAGATGCCGGTGGCTTTGGAATCATAACCTGGATGATCTCCATGACTTTTCCGCATGCCCGGCAGATAATTCCAGGCCGCTGTTTACGGCGGCTTTTGAACCTCCCGGCAGGCGTGACCCGCAACACCATCTGGAGGAACCTGATCAGCTTTTTACTGCACGGATGCAGAAACCCGTAACTGCGGGTTTTGCGGAACCCCCTGGGTAAGACGTGCTGCATGAGCAGGTAGAGGAAATCCTCCCCGGTGACGGTCCTGGTCCTATAGGTTCCGGTTTTGGCATGAAGATACCGGAAGGTGATCATCCCGTCTTCATTCTTCAGGATATCCTCTTCACGGATGACACCCCGATAGAGGTACCTGCCCAGATAGATGACAGCCTTGTCACCGTTGCCCACATCTCTGCAGTCAACCACCCAGT
>WGCP01000469.1 GCA_015493715.1 Desulfobulbaceae bacterium | reverse complement strand
TGAGGGTAAGGGCCTGTTCCGGGCAGAGAGAAACACAGGCCCCGCACTGGGTGCAGAGTATCGGCGTCTGCAGGAGGGCAAATCTGTCACTGTCGGCAACCAGGGACTGGATGCGGCATTCGCCGACACAGGCGAGACAGGAGGAACACCGTTGCTGGTCGCAGAGTATGGTGCCGAATTCTGAGAATACTTCTCCTGTATACTGATCAAGCGGTTCTTTTTGCTCCATGAAAAAAGCGAGTACGGAGGCCAGTTTTTCCCGACGGTTGGTGAAGGAAAAATTGGAATAGCTGTCCGGGCATGGGTTTTGGGCCGTGATGTCAAGCAGGCTTGACAGTCCGTTTAGATCAGCAGTCAAGACGGGGGGCTCGGGGAAAAGATCGCCCACGATCGTATTGACCTGCCGTATTTGTCTGTGCAGTCCTTTACCCGTGTCTTCATGGTTACCGACAAGGAGGACTCGTCCCGCTCCAAGGGCCAGCAGAAACAGCAGGTGCATGGAATGGAGCCCTTCGCCACAGGGGTGTTCAAGGAAAAATGTGTTTTTGAATTTTGTATTCCGGTTCAACCACCAGAATGCATGCAGCAGTTCTTCCTTACCTAGAACAACCGTGCATCCGGGTTCCAGAGAAATATTCTGAAAATATTCGATAAAATGGGCATCTGTAAAACGAAGCGACTGCAGGGCGCCGGTGGGACAGAGGGCGACGCAGTCACCACATTCGACGCAGCGTTCCTGGTCAACATGGATGCCGTCCTCATCTTTTTGAATGGCCCGGTGCGTGCAGGCGTTGAGACAGAGCTCACAACCCTGATCAAGCCTGCCGATGTATTGACATATGGTATTGTCACAGACAATGGTTTCATCAATGCGACAGTTGTAGATGGAGGCAAAAAGGAGGGAAATTTCCGTTTCCCTGAAAATTTTATCACCGGTACCGATGGATTCGGAATCCATATCCGCAAGCAGGAGAAGGGCCGGTGTACGGATTGTCCGCTTTACAACTCCATAAAGATCAATGGCCTCCTGCGGACAGATGCGGACACACTCCTTGCAAAAGCTGCAACGGCCAAGATCGAGAAAGAGATGTTCATCAATGCATTGTTCAGGGCAGATCGGGCCGCAACTGCCGCAATATGTGCAACGAGAAAGATCAACAGGAACTCTGGTCAGGAAATCAATGTATAAGCTGTTTCGCCCATCACGGATGCTTATTTCTTCGGCCGTGGGGATTGTCGGGTCGTTACCCGTTACCAGCAGTGGATCAATCTCCAGGACGCCGCCATAGGTGTCAATAAACCGAATTATGTCGGCGGACTTTTTGCCGATAACTACAACTTTCGGATTTTTTTCTCTGATAAAACGACGAAAACCCGGCCGGGTCAGTCTCTTGAGTTCCGCCTGGGCAATTGCGGCGAGTTGCGGAGAGGAAAAAACGCCAAGATTGCCGTTGAGCTGCAGGGTGGGTGACAGGGGAGCCGGGGAATCCTTGATGAGAGAAGAAAAACCACTGACAAGAAAGGTCTTGCCCTTGGGCAGGGTAGGGGAAACGGGTTGAGAAGGATGAAGGGGAAAGGTATGCTCGGACAAGGCGGGCTTGCCGCTGCCGTCATAACCTACAATATATGATGTGAATCCGTTTTGCATGATTTGAGAAAAAGTTTTCCTCAGGCCGAATCGGCCCCATACATGCCCCTGGCTGCCGGATAAACCAGCATGGCTGGACCAAATTTTTTATCGTCACAGCCACAACCAAGGATGAAAATAGCCTGGATCAACAATATTGTGAGCTATTTTCAAATAAAGAGCGGGTGAGGGCGAGCCGATTTAGTGGGGTACAGCAAAGCGGGACATCTCACCAAGTCCATACCCATTATGCCTGTCCATGAGTATGCTGCTCTTGAAACACTAAAAAAAGTACACAAATTTTGTACGGATACCCTTTTATTCACCTGATGTTCAGTGTATACCTGTCCGAAGAAAAAACAAGGGAAAAAGAGGCCGTGGGCAGGTTTTTTGTATGTGTATTATGAGCATAGGACAAGAATAATGAAAAATCGCGCAGTAGAAAGACTTGTCGGCCTGAAGCGTGCCCGGCTCCTTGTACAACAGCTTGATTCCCTTGGGGTGGAACGTATACCGGCGGCTAAAGCGGCCGGCCGGTTTACCGCCGGCGATATTCAGGCCCGTTGCAGTTGTCCCACGCTCGATGCCTCATTAAAAGACGGATTTGCGGTACGCGGCCGGGATATTTCCTCCGCTTGCCGGGAACGTCCGGTGGTTTTGACTCTGGTAGGATCTGTTGCCGCCGGTGGTCATTGCGATATCACAGTGAAGACGGGGCAGGCCGTACGGATCATGACCGGGGCACCGATTCCCGCCGGCGCTGATGCTGTTCTGGCCTCTGAATTTGCCGACACGTCAGGAAATCAGGTCTTTGCCCTTGCCGATGCCCGACCGGGACGCAATATTCTTGCCTGCGGCAGTGACGTGACCGCAGGCAGGAATATCATCGACCGGGGAACACGGATGTTTCCCGGCCATCTCGGCCTGCTGGCTGCGGCCGGAGTTGCGGAAATTTCGGTTTTTCGGCAGCCGAAGGTGTTGATTATCGCCACCGGCAGCGAGCTGGCCGTGCCCGGCGAGCCGATTGGCCCCGGGCAGGTGGCGGCCAGTAATCTTGTCACCCTGATGGCCGAAGTTGAGGCCATGGGCATCCATTCCGAACATCTTATTATTCGTGATGATCTGCATCTGCTACAGAAAAAGATCGCGCCGCTGATTGAGAAATATGACGTCATTCTTACCTGTGGAGGTGTTTTGGACGGGGACAAGGATTTTACCATGCAGGCCATGGACAATCTCGATGTTGAACCTGTCTTTCACCGGGTGCGGGTGGGGCCGGGCAAGGGCGTGTGTCTGGGTATGAAAGACACCACCTGTATCTTCAATCTGCCGGGTGGTCCGCCGTCCAATCATGTAGCCTTTCTTTTATTGGCAAAACCGGGTATTCATCGTCTGGGCGGACTGGCGGACCCCTTCACCGAGTATGTGTCGGCACGTCTTGACCGAACATTGACCGGCCAACCGGGATGGACGCAGGTGTTTTATGGTCGGCTCGGTAATGACGGCGATTTGCGGACGGTATCCCCGCTGACCAAAGTCGGTCGTTTACAGAGAATGGCGGAGGCCGATTGTCTCATTGAGCTCTCTGAAGATCAAACCTGCACCGAAGCAGGAACAATAGCGCGAAAAGTATGGAAAACCAGGTAACTCTTGTCCAGAAAACCGTTGTCCTTACCGCAGAGGGAAGTCGGGAAGAGCAGGAAACCGTTGCCATTGAAGTGCCGTATAAGGTAGCACTCAATGACCGGGAAATTGGAGCTTCCATGGTGCTGGAGACCGGGCTTGAGGAGTTCGGCGCCGGTTTTCTCTTCGGGCAGGGATACATCACGGCACCCGGTCAGGTCCGGGAGGTATTTGTCTGTCCGGAGGGGCGGATATCCGTGTATGCCGATGTCGATGAGGCCGATGAACCAAAGGAAGTCATCATCACCTCCGGCTGCGGCGGCACCGGGAAAATTTCCCGGGAAATGCTTGAAGGCGCCTTTGATCCTCTGCAGGAATACACGCTTCCTTTTGACGAGATACAGGACTTTATCCGTCAGGCTCTGCACTATTCACCTCTTGGCGGTCAAACGCATTGTGTGCATGGTTGCGGGTTCTGGAGTGATGGCAGGCTGCAGGCCCACTATGAAGATGTGGGACGCCACAATGCGGTCGACAAGGTGATCGGCGCCATCCTGTTAGGGAAATTTTCCGCTCGCGGTGCCATTTACACCACCGGTCGGCTGACATCGGACATGGTGCTCAAGTGTGCCCGTATCGGCATTCCCATAATCCTGTCCCGTACCGCACCCTCGTCCCTGGGGCTGGCCATCGCCCGCCGGGCCGGGGTCACCCTGGCCGCCTATGCCCGTCCGAAGCGGCTCAACATCTTTCATGCCTCGGAGCGGATACTGGTTTGAGTCTCCTGTCGGAGACTCCGCTTATGTTCATTTTCCCAAGTGCCACACGAACCCTGTTACGACTTCAGCGATGTGGCTATCTTTGGAGCAATTACAATTAAGTGATGTGATATCGGCATGATGCATATTCGGAAAATTGTACGGCTGGGCATTGTCCATGTACCGGAGGACAGGCATATATTTTCCCAACGTAAAGGCTCAGGGGAGAAGTGTTCTTGAGCCCGGCTGTGTGGTTCTTGAAGACGATAGGGTACGCCGCCAGTCCCATAGAAAAGGATAGTTTCGTCCTTAGCGCTGTTTTTTGGGTGGCGGCAGCGGGGTGAGCGGTCCGGTGCGGTACCCCATTTTTTGTTGCAGTGCAAGGAGGGCCTGGATTCTTTTTTTGTTTTCCGGATGGGAGGCAAAATAATGGCCGATATGGCCGGGATCGAGTTTTTTCGGCATGTGGGTGAAAAAGTCGGTTGCCCCGCCCACATGACCGTACACACAGTTTATCATCTGGAGACCAAAGGCGTCGGCAGCCGCCTCCTGTTCCCTGGAAAATCCTGATTCGGTCACCTGCACAGTCCGCGCCGCCAGCCGGGCGATACCGCCCTCGGTCGATCCCGTCAGGGTGGAGAGAAAGGCAAAGACAAGACCCCGGCCAAGGCCGCGCAGGTGATCTCTATGTTTGAAATGTCCCAATTCGTGGCCCAGGATAAAGGCCATCTCGTTCTTCGAGCGGACAATATCCAGCAGGCCGCTGAAAACCATGATCCGTCCACCGGGCAGGGCAACAGCATTGACCACTTTTGAGTCGGCAATATGGACGGTTACCGGGTAGGGCAGGGAAACACACCCCTTTTCTTCCATGGTATCCACGATAGACTGCAGCCATTTTTCTCTAGGGGTCTGTTTTTTGGAGGGTGAAAATCTGGATGAGAAAATTGTTGCCAGTTTTTGTTCCGTTGCCGGAGAGATATGACTGACCAGCAGATCGGCACCAAGGCCAAGCAGCAGATACACAATGGCGATGATGGCCAGCAGGCCGCCCAGGAGGACCAGCAGCTCTCGGAGCGGAGAGACAGGCGTGAGGTTGTGATTGCGTTGGGGCAGCCTGGGGGTGTAGTTCACTGTTGTTTTAAATCAATTGCCGTGCCGTACGCCAGGGCCTCAATGCAACCAATGTTGCGCTTGCTGCTGTACTTGCCGATGGCCGAAGTTTCGATGCGGACATTGACGATGATGGCCGCTTCCGGGGCCGATTCCTTCATCCGCAGCAGTGCCTCGCGTCTGGCCCGGTCGAGCAGGCTTTCGTAGGAAATGATCGTGCCGCCGAAAATATTGCGCAGGCGGGCAAGGAGGCGTTTGAAATAATCAATGGAGATGACGGCGCTTCCTTCCACCATGTGCGCTGACAGGATTGCCTCTTCCGGATAGGGGATGTCTTTCATGGTTATGGCCGGAACGGGCAGCAGTTGTTTCTCCCGAAGGCGGATGGAGTGGTAATGCCGGTTTTCCGCCCATGTGCCGGCAAAGTAGCCTAGGGCTGTCAGGGATAAAATGAGTATCAGATCAACCATGGTTATTCCACCCGGACGGCAGTGCCGTAGGCATAGAGCTCTGCAGC
>WGCP01000468.1 GCA_015493715.1 Desulfobulbaceae bacterium | reverse complement strand
CTTACCCTGTAGCAGAAACAACAAGCAATGTACTATACAGCAGTTGGTCGCTTCTTTCCAGGGAGAACCCTGTGGTATGCGTGTGAGTAATATTTGCGGAAAGATTTTTATCCCATAATAGCCCATAGTGTCTTGCGCTTCCAGGCTATCTCCATTGTTCGTTGTGCCGCTAATACATGGAGTTTTAGGTAAAATATAAATGGAGTCCATGAAAAATTATACAATAGCCGTGGCTGATATGAGTTGTGAGCATTGCGTTCGGGCTGTTGAAGAAGCTGCCCGTTCAGTACCCGGGGTACGGACCGCAGAGGTTGATCTGCTTGCGGGTCGCGTTGCGGTTACAGGCGGAAACCCAAGGCAGGTTGCAGAGGCCGTCATCCGCGCCGGCTATGATGCCCGTCTTGTTGAAGTGGAAAGAGAAGCAAAGAATGCGGCCTGTCCCGTTGATGATGGGTTGAACACTCCGGCAGACGACGCTGACGCACCCTGCCGTGATTCCGAATATCTCATCCGGATTAACGATATGAGCTGTTCCGCCTGTGTTGCCAACGTGGAAAAGGCGATCCTTTCCGTTGCCGGAGTAACCAATGCCGCCGTCAATCTGGTGGAAAAAGAAGCACTGGTCTGTGGTGGTGATCCCGAAGCGGTGGTTGCCGCCGTTAGAGAACGAGGATATGAGGCCTCATATCCGGGAGAACGCGGGCCAAAAGCAACGGATGAGTATGAGATAAACATTGATGACATGAGCTGTTCGGCCTGTGTGGCCAACGTGGAAAAGGCCATTCTATCCGTTGCCGGGGTACGCAATGCGGTGGTGAACCTGATCGAAAAAAAGGCCCGCGTAACCGGAGGCGACCCACAGTCCGTTGTCCAGGCAATTGTGGAAAAGGGGTATGGCGCCTACTTGCCGAAACAGTCACCTGTTGGCGTGTTTTTTCTCCAGCCGGTCGAAAGCGGGCCGGAGGTCCGGGTTCGGGTGCGGGAAATTGTCGGCACGAATTTTTCCGATGCGGAAATAGAACGAATCGGCGCCCGGCTGCGTGTAAAGACCTCGGCCCATCCGGCCCGGGTTGCCCTGCTTCTGAAGGAAAACGGTCTTGATGTTCAGGTTGAAGAACAGCTGGAAGATACCGCCGCCCGGGAGGAAAGGGCGGCCGCCCTTGAAATCCGGCGTTCCTGGATGCGGGCGATTCTTGCCGCCACCGTGGGTTTTGGGATCATGGCCGGGCAGATGTCGGGGCTCTTTCCACCCGTGGCCGGGCACAGGGGATTCTGGTTGTTGATGGCCCTGGTCTGTCTCATCACCATGATCCTTGCGGGCCGGGGTTATTATGGCAACGCCTGGAAACAGGCCCGACACGGGACATCCAATATGGACACCCTGGTGGCCCTTGGGACATCGGCTGCCTGGATATCCTCTCTGTTGGTGATTGTGAAGCCGGATTTTATTGACGGCGGCGGCAATCACCTCTATCTTGATGCCTCGGTTATGATCCTGGCCTTTCTCCAATTCGGTCATGCCCTTGAAACAAGGGCCAAACGGACAACGAGTGAGGCAATAAGTTCCCTGGTGGGCCTGCGGCCGACCAGTGGTCAGGTGGTCATTGACGGAAGCGAAATCGAGATTCCGGTTTCCCTGCTCAGAATAGATGATATTCTCCGGGTCCGTCCCGGAGAACGCATCCCCATTGACGGTATTGTCGTCGATGGTCATTCAAGCATTGATGAATCCATGTTGACCGGTGAACCCCTGCCGGTGAAAAAGCAGGCCGGGGATCCGGTCACCGGCGGCACCATGAATAAATCCGGCACCTTTACCCTGCGGGTGGGTCGTCTTGGCGAGGAAACGACCCTTGCCCATATCATCGGCATGGTGAAAAAGGCCCAGCTTTCCAAGCCACCCATCGGTCGGCTGGCCGACCGGGTAGCCGCAGTCTTTGTGCCCACCGTCATCGCTATTTCCATTATCACCTTTATAATCTGGATGTTTGTCGTCCCCCATCCGCAGGCGGCCTTTGCCCTGACCGCAGCCATTGCCGTGCTGGTTATCGCCTGCCCCTGCGCCCTGGGACTGGCAACACCCATCGCCGTTATGGTCGGCACCAGCCGGGCGGCCCAGCTCAATGTGCTGATTAAAAATTCCGATGGTCTGCAGACCGCATCCACACTCAGCCATGTGGTGGTCGATAAGACCGGAACCCTGACCAGAGGGGCGCCGACGGTGACCGAGATTATACCGTTGGCGGACCGGAAACAGACACGGGTCCTGCAACTTGCCGCCGCCCTGGAAAAGGGTTCCGAGCATCCGCTGGCGGAAGCCGTACTGGAGGCCGCCGGCAGGAATGGCGGTGACCTGCCGCCTGTTGAAAATTTTATCGCCGTTGCCGGACGGGGCGTCCAGGGGGATATTGAAGGACACACCTATCTTCTGGGGAACCATCTTTTTTTACAGGAGCGGGGTATATCCCTGCCTGATGATGTGATAACACAGGCCGAGACAGGGGCATCTTCCGGGGCAACGCCCATCTGGCTCGCCGAGGGCGATATCCCGTTGGCTTTGCTCCTGCTGCGTGATCCCGTCCGGGAGGATTCGGCGGCTGCCGTCAAAATCCTGCAGAAGGCGGGAGTAACCCTTGTCATGTGTACCGGGGACAGCAGGGCAACGGCCGAAGCCGTAGCCCGGGAGCTCGGCATTGAAGAGGTACACAGTGAAGTCCTGCCCGCAGAAAAACTCAGCGTCATCAAAGAGCTGCAGGCCGGAGGATACAAGGTGGGCATGGTGGGCGACGGCGTCAATGATGCCCCGGCGCTTGCCCAGGCGGACACCGGCTTTGCCATCGGATCGGGCGCGGATGTGGCCATTGATAATGCCGACATTACCCTGGCCGGGGATTCTCTGGCCCACGTGGCCGTGGCCATAGAAATCTCCCGCGCCACCATCAGAAATATCAGGCAGAATTTGTTTGGCGCCTTTATCTACAACATTATCGGTATTCCGCTGGCTGCGGGCCTGTTTTACCCCTTTACCGGCTGGCTTCTGCAGCCGATGTTTGCCTCGGCGGCCATGGCCCTTTCTTCGGTAACGGTGGTCAGCAATGCCAACCGGCTGCGCTTTTTTCAACCGGGATTTTCAACGGAAAAATAGGGACGGAGAAGGAAGAGACGGAAGAGATATGAAGGGTCCGGGGCGGTAAATCCGGGTTGAGCGGTTCAAAGGACCCCAAGACATGGATATATCTCGGCAAGATGCCCCGGTATAAAGAAAAAGTAAGCAAAAACACCGGGAAGAATCATTTTTTTCTGCTCTTTTTTTTTGCTATTTCCTTAAGCCGGCGATACACTATGCCGATAGGTGGTTGAAGCTCTACCCCGCATATTTCACAAGCGATCTGCTGCAAGGCCTGAAAACACCATGCCTGCTACGTCACAGCGCAAAAAGGATCCCTCAAAATATTTCAATATGTCTGCGGTCCTTTTTGCGCTGTTCCTTACATTCATGGCCTTTTCAGACCTTTCGCGACGACCTTTGTGAAATATGCGGGATAGAGTCAGTGTGCGCAACCGTCAACTCTTTGAAAAAAAAATCTGCATAAAGGAATATATGGATTCTTTTGATGATAAACGAAAATATCCCAGGATCTTTTTGCCCGGCGAGGACGTGGCGCTTGCCAAAATTGTCCCGATGGCAGAAGAAAAGAGCTATGACGTTCGCCTGCTGAATATCAGCGAAGGCGGTATCGGTTTTCATTGCAAGCGTTCAGCAGGCATCCGGGTCAAGGTGAATGACCCTTTGCTGTTGATTGCTATAATCGGCCATCCGCATCTCGCCGATATTGCCGATCTGTCCATGGAGGTACGCTGGGTAATGGATGAGGAATACCTCGATCAT
>WGCP01000467.1 GCA_015493715.1 Desulfobulbaceae bacterium | reverse complement strand
ACCACCCGCACCGCCGGGACCGGCCTTGGCCTGGCCGTCAGTCATCAGATCGTCGAACAGCATGACGGCCATTTTGCAATTAAATCCCAGCCCGGCAAGGGGACTTCCATAACAGTTGTTCTTCCCAAACACCGTACAGGCCGAAGAGATGTGCCATGAAAAAAATATTGATCGTTGATGATGACACCGCCCATCGCACCATGTTGAAAGTCAACCTGGCCGGGGCCGGATATGAAATTGTAGAAGCCGATGACGGCGACCGGGTTCTGCCCATCCTTGCCGAGCAGGACATTGACCTGATCCTCATGGACCTGAAAATGCAGCGCATGGACGGCATGGAGGCCATCAGACTGCTCAGGGAAAAGGGCCGGCCGGAGCCGGTGATTGTGATCACCGCCTTTTCATCCGTTGAATCGGCCGTGGAAGCCATGAAACACGGGGCCATGGACTATGTGACTAAACCCATCGATATCGAAGCCCTGAAACTGGTGGTGGCCAAGGCGCTTGATTTTGAGGCCCTGCGAACGGAAAACCAGGAACTGAAAAAACGGCTGGGTGAACAATTTGATTTCGGCAATATCATCGGTCGCAGTCCGGCCATGCAGAAGGTTTTTGAAACGCTTTCCCTGGTGGCGCCATCCGATGCCACGGTTCTTATTACCGGCGAGTCGGGTACCGGCAAAGAACTGATCGCCTCGGCCCTGCACCAGAACAGTCATCGCAAAGAGGGACCGTTTATCAAGGTCAACTGCGCGGCCCTGCACGAAAACCTGCTGGAATCGGAACTGTTCGGCCACGAGAAAGGGGCCTTCACCGGCGCTGACAGCCGACGACTGGGCCGATTTGAACTGGCCGACAAAGGCACGCTTTTTCTCGATGAAATTGGTGATATGTCGCTGCAAACCCAGGCCAAGATCCTGCGGGTTCTCCAGGAAGGCGAACTGGAACGGCTGGGTGGCAGCGGCACTGTCAAAGTAGACGTGCGTGTGGTGGCGGCCACCCACAAGGACCTGACCGCCATGGTGGAGGAGGGAACCTTTCGTCAGGACCTCTTTTTCCGCCTGTCTGTGGTGCCGATAGAGCTGCCGTCACTGAATAAACGTACAGAGGACATCCCGGTGCTGGCGGATTTTTTCCTCCGCCGGTACGCCAAAAAGAACAAAAAAGACATCAAGGGCTTTCATTCCCAGGCCCTGATGCTGCTGGCCAGATATCCATGGCCCGGCAATATCCGGGAACTTGAAAATACCGTTGAACGGGCCGTGATTCTCTGCCTGGGAGAACAGATCACCCCCAAAGAACTGCCCCCCCAGATGCTGCCCAAAGATTTTCAACTTGGTGGCGGGCCGGTACCTGCCTCCGGCGGCCTGACCTTGAAAGACATGGAACGAGAGGCAATTCGAGCAACACTCGAACAAACCAAAGGCAATAAATCTCAAGCCGCCAAGCTCCTCGGCATTGCCCGCCAGACCCTTTTGAACAAAATCAAGGAATATGGGTTGTAAGACGCTTTCCACGTTGTTTGACCCAGTGATACGGCTGTACTGTGGGACTTTGCTCTTGCAGCGCAAAAACATGGGATCTCATTTCATTGCACATATTCGCGGCTGAAGCCGCTCCTACCGGAAACACACAATATCCCCAGGGGACGGCTTCAGCCGCGAATATAAACTTGTTTAAACAACAAAACGTTTCGTTTAAACGTTATCATGTCCCCATTTTTTTGACCAACCGACAAGGCACGGCCACAAGAAAACGAGTTTTTCCATTTCTTTATTCAGCAGACAACGGTCGTCCCGCCATTTTTGGACATCGATTGAAGGGTTTAGGCCATCGAAGGATTCACCTCTGCTTTAAGTTTTTCCAAGGACTTATCTTCAGCACTATCCAAATCAAAATCCATTTGCAATCCCATCCAAAACCGGGCGGAATTACCAAAATAGAGTGAAAGCCGCAGGGCTGTGTCTGCGGTAACAGATCGCTTGCCATGAATTATTTCATTAATCCGGCGAGGTGAAACACCCATACCCCTGGCTATCTGATTTTGACTAATTTTAAGGGGTTGCAAAAATTCGTCATACAGGATTGTGCCGGGATGAAGTGGAGGAATTTTTTCTGTTTTCATAACAACACCTTTAGTGGTAGTCGACGATTTCAACCTGTTCTGCATGGTTGTCCGTCCAGACAAAACAAATACGCCACTGGTCATTAATTCGAATACTATGCTGCCCTTTTCGCGTGCCTGCCAACGGTTCAAGCCGATTTGCAGGCGGAATTCGAAGGTCATTCAAATCTACAGACCTGTTCAGCATGCGCAATTTTTTAAAAGCCGCCCTTTGAATTGCCTGGGGCAATTTCTTGGAATAGATCCTGTTAAAAATTTTCTCCGTTTCCTTGCATGCAAAAGACTGTATCATATCATAAACTATACAACCTATAACGTTATATGTAAACAAAAGCCGGGATCAGAAAAACCTCTTTTCGCGGCTAAAGCCGTTCCTACGGGAATAGTGTGTTCTTCCAGTAGCGAACCTGAACTTTATGCCTAAAAATTAGACAACAGGGTTCTCGATCACCTCTCCAGGCGTACTGTTTTTGGACAGTCCTACCGTTTTTCCAGGCAAATATTTCCTGCCAATTTTCACAATCTTCTTTTCTTTCAATCAGTTGCCATAAAATGTTCTAAACGGCACAATCCCTGCTTTTCTTTCACCAATCTAAATGGAACACCGTGGTATTTGTTCATTTCGTGGTGTCCCTTTCTCAATTATTTACGGAGATTACAATGCGGGTCAAAAAAACAAGGAAACTTCCCGGACAATGCCGACTGGGGTTGCTTGTCTCTCTTCTCTTGATGAGCACTATTGCCCAGGCTACCACGACGCAAAATAATTGCGAGGAGCTTACCCTTAAACAGGCGGTTGCAGCGTCGCTGGCAGGGAATCCTGACCTTGCCGCCATTAAAACCCGGTATGAGTCCCTTGCCGCCATTCCCTCACAACGCTCAACCCTTCCGGATCCCGTTCTTTCGCTGGCCGCATTGAACCTGCCCACGGATACCTTCAATCTGGATCAGGAAAACATGACTCAGCTGCAATTCGGCATCAGTCAGAAGTTTCCCTTTCCCGGCAAACTGAAGCTTAAAGAACAAAGCGCAGCCTTTGAGGCAGAAGCCGCCCTTGAACAGGTGGGAGAGGCCCGGTTGAACCTTGTCAAAACAACCCGCAAAACCTGGTGGGACGTCTTTTATCTGCAGAAAAGTCTGCGGATCATCCTTGCTAATCAGGATCTTCTCCGGGAGACAGTGTCTGCAGCCCGGAAAAAATATGAGGTAGGTAAAGGTCTGCAGCAAGACGTTCTCCTGGCCCAGGTCGAGCTCTCCCGGCTTATGGACAGGGAAACTTCGGTGAAGAACAGCCTGGAACAGAAAAAAGCCGCCCTGGCCGCCCTGCTTGACCGACCACCTGATCTCTGTTTTGTGCTGCCCACATCAACGGCTCTCACACTGCCGGAAACCCCATCTGTAGATGAGTTAAGAAAAAAGGCGATTGCAAACCGTCCCGGCCTGTTGGCGTTAAAGAAAAAAATCGATGCCGCCCAGGCCAGGATCGACCTTGCCCGCAAAGATTATTTTCCCGATTTTACCCTGGGTGCAGCCTATGGTTTTCGTCATGATCTTCCCGATGGATCGGCGCGTGCTGATTTTGCCACCTTCAAACTGAGCATGAATCTCCCTGTCTGGACTTCAACAAAACAGGATCAGGCTGTAGCGCAACGAACCAGCGAATCCCTGACGAGCAGACATAACTATCGGGCATTCAGGAACAAGGTACAAAACGAGGTCACTACCGAATATTCGGAATATACCAACACCATGCAGCAAACTGAACTCTACAGGACCTCTCTTGTTCCGCAGGCGGAACAGACGGCGGCAGCCATGCTCAAGGGGTATCAGGTCAATAAAGTGGATTTCTTAAACGTTGTCCGGGCCCAACTGGCCCTGTACAATTTTAAAATTACCTATT
>WGCP01000466.1 GCA_015493715.1 Desulfobulbaceae bacterium | reverse complement strand
TTCATCACCCGTTCCACCCCTGCCCGATTATACCAGGAGCGGTTGAAAAAGACGATTTCCTGACCTTTGGGCAGATGGGGAACGTAGCGCTGGAAATACCAGGAGATCTTATCACTGTCCGAAGGCTTGCCCAGGGCAACACTGCGTGCCTCCCGAGGGCTGAGGTGCTCGAGAAACCGCTTGATGGTCCCGTCTTTACCCGCAGTATCACGGCCTTCAAAGATAATACACACCTGCAGGTTCTTTTCTATGACATACTTCTGGACTTTCACCAGTTGCACCTGGAGTTCATACAGCGTTTTGTTGTATTCCTTTTTCTTCATTGCTATCTCCTGGTTTTCTGAGGTTTCAAAAGGGCAATGTATATTTTCCGTGATGCATATCCCTTTCAACGACATGGATTTTGTATACAATACGCCCCTTCATCGGAAACTTGTTTTTTCAGCAATTCCGGATGATTTCATCTGTTGTCAATGGGTGCCGGATTCGCCGGTGTTTGTTCCCCGCCAATCATCTCCGCTCCCTGGTTGTTTTCAGCCGGCATCTCCTTGATATAAATATCTCGCTGGGGAAAGGGTATGCCGATATCGGCTTCTTTCAAGGCGTCCCAGATGGCAAACATCACCTTGGATTTGACCGTAAACCTGGCATGCTGGTCCGTGAGATCGGAGAAAAAATGCACCCGGAAGTTGACTGAAGAATCGGCAAATTCGGTCAGGAAGACCTGAGGCTTTTTCTCCAGGGATACCTCCGGCACCATGGCAACGGCCTCAAGAATAACCTTTTTTGCCATGTGTGGGTCATCCTGATAGCGGACACCAACAAAAAGAACCGTTCGGATCAGATTATTCGACAGGGTCCAGTTGGTAACGGGTTGGGTAATGAGCTGGGCGTTAGGAATGATGACATCTTGATTGTCCCAGGTGGTCAACACCAACGACCGCAGGCCGATACGGGAGATAATCCCCTGGCTTTTACCTACACTCACCCAGTCTTCAACCCGGACCGGCCGTTCGGCCAGCAGGATCAAGCCGCTGATCAGGTTGTTGGCAATATTTTGCAGACCAAAACCAATACCGACACCAAGGGCCCCGGCAAAAACGGTCAGACTTGTGAGGTTAATGCCGATAAAATTCAGGGAAACCAGAGCGCCAATAACCAGAATAGCATATTGGGTAAAAACCGACAGGCTGTTGCGCAGGCCCCGGTCCCGGATATTTTTATACAACCAGGCATAGGTGCTGTGGCGGGCCAGAGAACTCAGGTAAAAAAAGAACAGAAAAACAAATAGACTCGTCAACAAATTGATCAGGTTGACTTCCTGTGCTCCAAAGTGGAAAAGCGGATGACTTAACCATGCCTTCAGAAACTGGGAAACCGCTGTCCCCGTTCCCCAGCCATAGAGTCGGGCAAGGAGCCAGAGGGCCGACAGAAATAAAAAGAGATCAATGACCCGCTTTGCAGATACCATGACGACGGAAGCAGGCACATCATGACTGTGACTCTTTGCCGTAAGTTTGCGTTCCCAGGTATCGAGCAAAACACTGACAAGATCATGTACCACGATCCAGAACAAAACCACAATCAGGAAAAGGGCAAGTTGGGCGGCGACAAACCAGGCAAGATTGACATAACCGGCAAGACCAACCAGGGCGGCGGACAGAGCCGTAAGGGGTATGGAAAAACTGGCCAGGGCGACCAGGCGTAACCAGAAATGGGTTCGTTTCTCAGGACTCAGAGAGGAGAGAAGAGTTGTCCGTAGTCGGATAAAAAAATAGACCAGCAAAAGTAGGAGAACCATAAATAATCGATCAATAACAGCACGTAACTGGAGAGAATAAATTCCGATATTTCCCAGTCCTACCAGAAAGGAAAAAAACGCACTTGCAATGGCCCCATGGACAACCAGACGATAGAGTCGTGGTTGCCGACTCTCGGCCGGTACCAGAGGTGAGATGAAAATCCAATAACTGATTTTAATCACAAGTCGGAGCACGATCCAGACGGCAACGGTCAACAGGAAAAAACGAAAAATGGTATGATCGACTTGAAAAATCCAGCCGGCAAGTAGAACGGTACCACCGACAACAACGGCTATGCGGCTTCCCCGGAGCAGGGAGAGGAGGATAACGTTGAATTTGGCAACAATATTTTTTTGTTCCGGCGTTTTTTCACATTTCCCCTGGGTGCAACGGCCAAGGGCCACGGAAAAAATAAGGAGAATAAAAACACCGGCCACAAAACTCAGTTTCCGAACCGGAGGGGCCTGGTTCCACCCGGAATAGAGTTCTCTGATACTTTTCCGGGAAATTTCTTGCAGTCGAACCGGCAGAGCGGAGAGTTCCGCCACCAGTTTTCTCCAGCTTGCCAAATCATGGGGCAGTGGTTCGCGGGCCGTTAAGCTGCGTTGAACACTTCTGTTGTAGGCTTTTTTTAACTGTTCCTGATTCTGTTGAATTTGGGTGAGAAAGGACTGCAGTTCGGTCGCCAGGGAGGTGTACTGGTTGATCAGGGAGGTCAGGATTTTCTTTTCCTTGGTGAATAAATCTCCGGAAATATTTTTCAGAGCATATTGTTTCTGCAACAGGGCCCATTGCTGCTGAAAAACCGTTAACCTGCCGGATGTCAAACGTATAAGGGGATGTAACTGCGTCGTCATCTTCTGCAGCGTTTTAATGTCCGCCTGCAGAGTGTCGGCTGCAAGGTTGGTCAGTTGGCCAAGATTCATGCCCTCATAAGTGTTCTTCATGGCTTGAATCGTCACTTTTGTTTTCAGAATATTCAGTGACTCATTTAATGATTCAAGCTGTTTCTGCAGAAAATCCCGCCTGGCCTCTGTTGCGGAGGTATTGCCCTTGAGCGCTGCCAGTTTCTGCTGAATTTGCAGCGCCTGCGCCTGTGCTTTTTTCTCTTCTTTCAGCAGCCGGCGTTTCATGTCTTCCAGCGATTCCTGATGGCGCAGGTGTTGCTGTTTCGTATAGACGGCTTGGACACTTTGCAGCCATGAAGCGGCAAGGTCGGCTTTTTCCCGGAGCAGGCCCAGGTGAGTGGAAAGCAGGTCGGCATATGTATGATCAAGCTCCAGCAATGACCTGGTCAGCAATATCCGACTTTGCAGCGCTGCAATATGTTCATCTTGTTTATCGGTAAACGAATCTATCTGATGTTGGAGGTCGACAAGTGCTGATTGCAGATTTTCGGACTGCTGTTGGACATGATTGATATCAAGAAGTATCGACTGGATATTCACCTTGGTCGATTCCATAGCCAACCGGGCCTGCTCCAGCGTTGTTTCCGTAACGGTGGCGTTTTGCAGTCCGGCCAACTCCTGGTCACGATTGTTTTTTGTCGCCTTTACCTCGCTTTTTAATTTTTTGAGAGCATTCTTTTCCGTTTGGATATCCCGTCGGCGTGCCGTCACCTGATCCGCATTGACAATGGGAATTGTTGGAACGGCTTCATCTTTCGACGCCGGTTGCTTTGTCGTCGTCGAAGTCTGCTTGGTCGGGCTATTGCCGGTCGCAGCGTTTGCTGCGGTCTGCGGCACAACACCCATAAACAGGAAAACAAAGAAAAGGGAAGGGACGGTGAACCTGGAAAGACGTTTCATAGCGCTTGAGATTACCTGTCCTCAGGATAAACCTGGAAAGAGTTGTTGCAATCCTTCGGCAATCATCTGGATCCCGATTGCGGAAAGCAAGAGTCCCATGATACGGGTGGCGATATTGAGACCGGTTATTCCCAGCCGTTTGCCGATGGGCTCGGCAAGAAGAAGGGTTATCCAGACAATAAGCGCCACCGCGAGAATACAGAGGCTGATTAACAAGCGGTCCATCAGGTTTGCCGCCTGCTGTCCTGCTACAACGACAAGGCTGATCGCCCCCGGCCCGGCCAGCAGGGGAATGGCAAGGGGAACAACGGCAACATCCTCTTTATCGCTGTCGGCATCTTCTTCCTCAGGGCTGCGTTTGGCCCGACTCTGTTTAGCATGCATCATGGCAATGGCCATGAGCAGAATCAGCAGGCCTCCACCGGTGCGAAAGGAGGGAATACCGATGCCGAAAAAGGTGAGCAACGGTTTGCCTGCCCATGTGGAGATGAGGAGGACCAGGCCTACTGAAAGAGCGGTTATCCGGGCGATGGCGCGGGCCTCTTTCGGCGATCGCTCTCCACACAACGAGAGAAACACCGGGATGGCACCCAGAGGATTGACAATGGCCAGAATGCCGACGAGTGTTTTTATAAATGCAATATGTTCCATGGGGATGAACTGTTCATTATCAGTAAACGCTTCTATTCAAGAGGTAAGACCGCTTATCCTAATGTCAAGCAGCGGCATGTATAAAGAGCCCTGGAAAAAACTGTCTGCAGCCGTGGGTTGTATGCAGGGAAAGAATTTATCCTTTAGGTGGTTGTTGCCCTCTCCGGTAGAGCATTCTTCTACCTCTTCTCTGTTTGTTTCTCTTTGTATCCCCGCAATCGTCCTCAAGTGTTACTGAAAGAAATTAAGGCCACCTTGAAAAATTGCCTTTCGGAGTCTCGCAAGCTCGCTTACCTCGCCCGATCTCTGCGTCACATAAAAAAGAAAAATGCGCACATATGACTAATATGCTGCGTTTTTTAATTTTTATGTTCCTCGGAGTCTACGCTTACCTGACCTCGAACGAAAATTCTAATTTTTCAAGGCACCCTTAAGGCAATCAGACGACTCTTTTCAGATATACCCTTATCACATTGTTTTGAACATGACTATTTCAGTGGTTGGCGAGGGCGCTGGAGAGACAATTTTCGTGATAATGGAGGCCGATGGTTTGGGCTTGGTCGCATGGTACCACTCGGTGGAATAGCGTATTTTTAGCCCTTAGAAGAGAGTTTTCGTGAGAATCTGAAGCCCTGTTGTGTGGAATTACTTTGGGCCGCAATAGTTTTTCAACTTTCAGCCTGCCGATTTTTTTAAAGGAAAAATGGTATGGAAATTGCTTGTTACAATCGTGCACTAAAAACAATACCACCATGTATCCCGGAAAAGACCACGTAAGGGGATGGCAAGATGAATATAACACTCGTAATATCGATGGTACGAACCGTCCATACTGTTTCTCCGGGGGCAGCGGCAGTAGCTGTGTTCGCCTGCCGAGGCCGTTATGTTTCGTCGCCATATAGAGACAAATGCGCGGACAGGTAAGCACAGGGCAGGGGACCTGGCGGGTTCGTCACATCTGATCCTCCAGCCGGAGCGGTAGTATCGGTGAAGAGTCAAGTCAAGATCTGTTTCGCCCGGAGGCTTTTGGTTTGAGGACGTGTCAAAATTTGTATCCATCGGGCGACATTCTCCACCATGTTGATGCATGATAGCGGCAAGGTTGTTCTTCTCTGCAATAGATGATCGAGTGCCGAACGGTACGGATTCATCAAGGAGGTCGAAATACATTAAAATAGAGACAAGGAGGTCGTAATATCTACGTAATAAAACAACCGTTTAGTTGTAATAAATAATTAAAACAAAAAACAGGAGGCCCATGTATGAAACGTGGACTGTTGGTTATTTTTGTTCTGCTGTCGTTTTTTCTTGTGGTCATCGGCGAGGGGTTTGCCGATGACGAAAGCAGCGGCGGTGGAACTCTGAGGATAAGCAAGGCCGAGTGGGATCAGGCCAAGCAGAAACTCAAAGTGAAGGCTACCGAAGGGAATGGTCGGCATACGCTAACCGCTCACTACGGTGGTACCGATTATAAGATGGAGTATAAGAAAGATAAAAGTCGTTATGAGCTTAAAGTAAAACCGGTCTGTTACGCACCGATTCTGACCGTTGACTCGACGTCGGGGGCATCAGCAGCCAAAAGTGTCAAGGTCAAAAACGGCAATGGTGAAGGTTTTGCCTGTTCAGACAGCGGCGGTGGCTCGACCGGCGGCGGTTCCAGCGGTGGCGGCGGTTCAACCGGGGGCGGTAACACCACTCCCTCAAGGGATATTGTTGTTATTGCCACCAATGATCTCGGCATGCACTGTACCTGTCCGACGGCCGAAACCTTTGTTGTTCTGCCTCCGTTTAACACTCTGCGTGCGCAGGTTTTTGAGAGAAAGGGAGAGAACCTCGATGTACTCTCGGACCCGAGTGATATCCGGGTTGAATACCGCATCGTTGAGAATACGGATGCAAGCCTGAAAAACGACCCCTATTTCAAAGGGTGGATTGAGTTTGGTCCCAAACTTTTTCCCGGTTCTCAGTTTCTGGGAAATGACGGCCGAATCCATGGGCTGACCGGGGCGACCTTGAGCGGTAAAATGGAAGCTAAGAAAGGCTGGTGGGAGGTAACCGGTGTTCCTGCGTTTCCGGCTCTTGATCCCAAAGGTGTGGAGAATGATCCCATTGATCCGGTCAACGGGGCCAAGAGAAATCCATACCTGACGGCGGTTGTCGATGTTTATGATCAAAACAGCAACGAGCTGCTGGCCTCGACCAGTACGGTTGTTCCCGTAGCCTTCGGCGGTTGCTGTAACTGCCATCTGCAGGTTGCAAAAGACCATGGTCGTCCAGGGACCCCGAGGGATTCCTTTGAGGTCATGGGCCAGCTGCATCAGCAGAATGGTTCGGGGATAGATATTTCCAAGATCGATCCGGACGGTGACGGCATCGGCGGACCGATCCGTTGCTCCCAGTGTCATCTGGATCCGGCTATGGGGGAAACTACACCTCCTGGAATTCCCGGATATAAGACCTCCGACAAGACATTTTCAGAGGTTGTTCATAAGTTCCATGCCGAAAGTTCGGCGGTGGCGAAATACGACCCTGATATTGCCAAAAACTGCTATCAATGTCATCCCGGCAATGGAGTTAACTGTTTTCGCGGCCAACATAAAACAAAGGGATTGTGGTGCACGGACTGTCACGGTGATCTTAATCAGCGTATAGCCCGGAATCAGCTGAAGAAACCCTGGTCGGCGGAAACCCTGCCTAAATGTGAGGATTGTCATTACAATACCGCTGAAGGCAGTGGTTACCAGCATGTCTTTGGCGGCAGCTTTTTAAACAGCATGGGCCATGAGGGCAAAGTCCTCTGTTCCACCTGTCACGGCACTCCGCATGGACTTTCACCTTCGACACTGGCCAAAGAAAATGATCAGAACCAGAGGCTGCAGGGTGATCCTCGGGCTATCGGCAAATGTGATGTCTGTCATAACGGTAAGAGTAACATCTGGATGGTACCGCCCCATAAGGGTACGCCCGGTTACAGCGGCGGTGGATCAGGTGGCTCCGGCGGCGG
>WGCP01000465.1 GCA_015493715.1 Desulfobulbaceae bacterium | reverse complement strand
GGTATGGAAGTGCTGGTTATTGATACCGCCCATCCTGCATTGAATATTCCCGCAGCCTATACCATTATTCCGGGCGCCCATTTCCGGGAACGGGCAAGCGGAGGGAATGGTCCCCTTTTTGCCGCAAAACTTGCCGCCCAGCTCCTGCCCGATGAACTGGTTATCAGTCGGATGGCCGCCATGCAGCAACACCTGCCGGATGCCTACTATCTTCCCTTTTATATGGGACGTCACCTGTATGAACAGGGTGATATTGGTGCTGCCCGCGATCATCTCAACAAATCCCTGGCCATGCAGCCGCAGGAAGAAGACCTCCCCTATATCTATTCCTATCTCGGAAGCTGTATGCGTGATCTTGGCTGCTATGATGAAGCCGTTGCCCTGCTCAGGAAGGGACTTGTCCACGATGAGAGGCGGCCTGATATCCACAATACTCTGGGGGTCTGTTTTTTTAAACAGGACCGGTTTGATCAGGCGATAATCCATTTCTCACGAGCGGTGGAGCTCAATCCCGCATCGGCCATTGATTATGCTAATCTGGCCTTGAACCAGGAGAAAGCCGGTCTTGTCGATTCGGCACGAAAAAATTACCGAATCGCCCTGTCCCAGGACCCTGATATCGCCTTTGCCGCTGCCGGATTTGACCGGTTGCAGGGCTGTGCGAAAAAGAAATAAATTGCCGTAAATCAGGTGTTCACAAAGCGGCGGAATAAGAAAAATAAGAAAAATGCGAAAGTTTCCCCGAAAACCGGCCAGGCTCCTTGTCCGATCCACGAACTGGATCGGAGATG
Source organism: Desulfobulbaceae bacterium (assembly GCA_015493715.1). Taxonomy (GTDB): domain Bacteria; phylum Desulfobacterota; class Desulfobulbia; order Desulfobulbales; family Desulfobulbaceae; genus DRLX01. The sequence goes on along the minus strand of WGCP01000465.1, from coordinate 9,471 downwards.
CGGTCATGACCACCCCGGCAATACGGACCATAAAAGAAAATTATCCGGATACGGAAATCACCCTGATGGCCCTGCCCTGGGTGAGTGATGTATTTGCCTTCTGCCCGCATATTGATCGAATATTCACCTATGACAAAGAGGGCCGACACAAGGGATTGTCGGGAAGGATCCTTCTGGCCCGGGACCTGCGCCGGGAAAAATTTGACGGGGCTATCCTGCTGCAAAATGCCTTTGAAGCCGCCCTGATCACCACCCTTGCCCGCATCCCGGCCCGGGGGGGCTATACCACGGACGGGCGGATCCTGCTGCTCACCCATGGGGTAAAAAAACAGGCGGATATTGATCAGAAACACCAGGTCCATTATTATCAGCAGATGCTGGCCGGTCTCGGTCTGCGCACCGGCCCCGACGAGCTGGAGCTTTTTGTGTCCCCGCAAAAACTGGACACGGCACGGGAGGCGCTTACCCATGCCTTTGGCGCCGGGGGCAGGGTACCGGTGGTCGGTCTTAACCCCGGTGCCGCTTATGGTCCGGCCAAACGCTGGCCGGCTGAAAAATTTGGTGAGCTGGCCAAAATGCTGCATGAGCAGACAAAATGTATTGTCCTGGTTTTCGGCACAAAAGCCGACAGCCATACGGCAACGATGATTCAACAGGCATTGCCGGACCGGAAACGGTTCATGGACCTGACCGGCAAGACCGATCTTGCCACGGCCATAGCCTATATTGCCTGCTGTGATGGTTTTGTCACCAATGATTCAGGACTTATGCATGTGGCGGCGGCCGTCAATACCCCCCTGGTGGCCCTATTCGGTTCCACCGATCATATTGCCACCGGCCCGTACAACAAACGTGCTGTTGTGCTTCGCAAATCCCTACCGTGCAGTCCCTGCAGGAAAACCCATTGCCCGGAAAAACATTTTGCCTGCATGGAAAAGATCTCCGCCGCCGAGGTATGTTCTACGGTTATCGGGTTGCTTGAATAAGGTTTGCGTCGAGGTAAGATTGTTCTGGAGAACAACAAGAGCCCGGAGAACACCACAAAGAAAATGAATAACAAAAAAGCGGCTGTTTTTCTTGATCGTGACGGTACCATCAATGAACAGATGGGCTATATCAACCATATTTCGCGGTTCCAACTACTTGCCGGAGCCGCCGAGGCCATTGCCAGGCTGAACCAACTGCACATCCCGGTGGTTGTCGTCAGTAACCAGTCCGGTCTTGGCCGAGGATATTTTCCGGAAGAGCTGTTGGACCGGGTGCATGAAAAGATGCACAGGCTCCTGGCCGAAAAGGGCGCCCATATCGATGGCCTATACTGGTGCCCCCACCATCCGGACGCCAAGGTTGCCCGCTTTAAAAAGAAAAACTGCGGTTGCCGGAAACCGGACATCGGTCTTCTTGAACAGGCGGCAACAGAACTGGATCTTGACCTGAAAAGTTCGTTTATGGTAGGGGATCGCTGGTCGGACCTGAAATGCGGTAAAAAGGCCGGAGCACGATCCATTCTGGTGCTGACCGGTTATGGCCGGGGTGATCTTGCATATATCGGTCCCAACCAACAGGTACAGCCTGATTTTGTGGCAGAGGACCTACCGGCTGCCGTTGACTGGATCATACCAAAATTAACCGGGGATGGTGATCCGGGGATGGATTGAGGCACGATTTTTTTATCTAAAAATAACCCACAACGTTATGTTGTTTCAGACTATTTTCATCGTTTAAAGTCTACGCGTATCTGTTGTGGCTGGCCAATCTGGTCCAGCCATGCCGGTTTGTCCCGCGCTACCATGGGGCCTCGTGTTGCTTTGGTGCCGACGATTACAACAGGGTGAACCGGACGTTCCAGCCCCGGGCAAGAATACTATTGAGTAGGGGCGATTTTATCTCAGTCGGCTGAAAGGAAAAATCAAATGTCGCCATGTCTCCATAGTGTTCAATGGTATACTTTTTCTTCCGTGTAAGAGCAAAAAATGGGCGGGGCAGGGCAAGGAGTCCTGTCGTGACGCGTACCGGACAGAGGTTAAAATTGACCTTGCGATAGCGATCAGTGACGCGGACGGTATGCGTTGCTTCGTTGAACCTGAGGTGAAGCTCGTAGAGCCTTGACACTTGGGCTGCGACCATATATTCACACCACTCCGGATCATCATAACGCCATTCGACAACCAGCTGTTTCCTTTTTTCAGTGACCCGTATTGGAATCTTCAGCCTGTTGACCGTCAACAAGGCAGCGCGAAGCTCTTTTTCAGGTATGGGCACTCCTGTGCCGTGAAAAAACCAGATCTTTCTTATGATCATCGCAACCGCAGGCACAAAGGAAAGCGCAACCAACACTCCCCAGGCAAGCAGGGCCTTGCCATAGGTGGCCGTGTTCAGGTCGTTGCGGATAACCTGCAAAGGAAGCAGGGTCAGCAGGTAGCCGATGACAAGCAGAAAGAAGGCGCCGAAGGTCAGCAGGTAGCGTTTTATCATAATGACCTGTTCCCCGTGCTTTGGGCCTGTTCAGGGTGCAACCGTAATTGTCCGCCGGAACCCATGTCGCCCACCATGCCATAGGGCAGGGCGAGATTAAACGTGCCATGGCCGATACCATATCTGCTCCACACCGGACAGTTGCGCTCTTCGGTTAATGCAAGGACCCGGTTGCACAGGCAGTGGTACTGGATATCGTCAAAAGGAGTGCCTGGACCATTTTCGAAAATTCCAAGAATAATACCGGCCGGTTGGTGTAATTTTCCGCAACAGGAGAGTTGGGTCAGCATGCGGTCAATCCTGTACACGGATTCGCCGGTATCTTCCAGCACCAGAATAGCCTCGGTAAATTCAGGTTCATAAGGCGTACCGATCAGATGGATCAGGGTGGTCAGATTTCCGACGATCAGAGGGCCTGTTGCTGTTCCAGACCGAAGAATTTTCACATCGCTGTTGCCGGGACAGGAAGAATAATCTCCTGTCATGCGCGCAAGGAGACGTTTTCGGGAACTCTGGTCACTGTTGGCAAGCGTGGACACAACCGGTCCATGCAGGCCGATCAGGCCGGTTTTGCGATGGATCGCCGCAAGTAGGGCGGTCAAATCGCTAAAGCCGATAAGGAGTTTGGGATTGTCACGAAACATGGTGAAATCAAGCAGCTCCAGAAGGCGCAGGCAGCCGAACCCACCGCGAACAGCCATCAGCGCGGCAACCTCATCATCCTGCCATAACTGTTGCAGCTCCTCGGCCCGGTCAACATCTGAAGCGGAAAGATACGCGTGGGGATCGGTTTGTTCCTGCAACTCATGTGCAACCTTGATACGAAAACCGAAATCACGCAAACAGGCAATTCCCTGTTGCACGGACTGCATATTTCGTATCGGTCCGGCCGGACAAAACAATCCAATGGTATCCCCGGGCTGGACGGTCGGCGGTACAATGGGTGAGCAATAATCAACCACTGCAATTTCTCGCATAAATCAACTGGAGCCCTTCCAGGGTGAGGCGGGGATTAATCACATCAATGGTCCGGGTATAGGGCTGAATGAGACCAGCCATACCACCGGTGGCCACAATATTGACGTGGTTTTTTTCAGGGGCCAATTCATGGCTGAGCAGCTCGACCATGCGGTCAACCAGTCCGGCAAAGCCATACAGCATACCCGAGTGGATGGCCGAGACCGTGGTAGTGCCGATAATTCGTTTTGGCGGGCAGTCAATGGATACCCGCGGCAATTTGGCGGTCCGACCGGCAAGGGCATCCAGGGAAATGCCGATACCGGGGTGGATCGTTCCGCCAAGGTACTCGCCCAGGTGGTTGACGCAGTCAAAGGTTATGGCGGTGCCGAAATCAACAACAATGAGATTGTCCTTGAACATTTCCCAGGCTGCCACGCTGTTGACGATGCGATCCGCACCCACCTCGGATGGATGTTTTGTCCGTACCGTGATACCGGTATCGGTGAGATGGGAGACGGCAATAGGCCTGCAGCACAGTTGTTCGGCATAGTATTTCTCGGCATACCCAATCCAGACGGTTTCCAGAGAAGGCACAACCGAGGAAAGAATGAAGCCGTTAATCTGTTCAGAAGAAATACCGGCCATCTGAAAAAGACCGTGATAGCGAATGGCCAGCTCGTCGGCGGTGCGATCCCGGTCCGACTTGAGCCGCCAGTGGGCAACGAGATCCTTATTGTGGAAAACTCCGGCAACGGTATGTGAATTTCCGACATCAATGGCAAAAAGCATCTTTTTTGCGGAACCTCCGGTTGATATTCAGGTGTGGAAAGAGCATGGAAAAACAGCATCGGTGTGAAAAATTAAGATATTCTACTGACCCAAAAAAATCGACCGGAAAAATATACTGGAGAAATATTTATGGTCTGCTACCATGGGTTATGTCGTATAACCTTCCTGCCCTAAGGGACTGTGCAAAAATAACTGTAACATCTTGCTTGCCCTTTTGCCCATTTTCTACGTTGCGTAAAGAGCTGAATAGAAGAGACTATGCAACTCCTTACGCGCCTTGAAAATGAACAAAATTTCAGCGCAAAATTGTTACACTTATTTCCTTACAGTCCCTAAGGCGCGCATAAGGTATTTTTTTCAGAGGGAGAAAAAATTTCAGACGGAGCAATGCTTGATGGGTGATTTCATTCAGGTGGCAACAACCATAGACAGCAAAGACAATGCCGGGATACTGGCCCGAAAACTTCTCGAACAACGTCTTGTTGCCTGCGTACAGATACTTGCGTGCGATTCCATGTATCACTGGCAGGGCAGGATCGACGACAGCCATGAATATCTCTGCCTGATGAAAACCAGGGCTGATCTGTTCCCCGCCCTCGAAAAAGCCATTGCAGATCTACATCCCTATGAGGTGCCAGAAATTTTAGCGACACCAGTGACGGCCGGCAATGCATCTTATCTGGACTGGCTGAACCAGGAACTGATGGCGTCGTAAAAACTTCGATCTACTGCGTCGTGTGTCCCGGGGCGATTCACAACATACTGCCTGTATGGTTGAGACCCGCCCCGGGACACCACCCCTTGTATATCTGTGTTTTTACTTAGCCATTTTTAAGCATTGTCTGGACTTTTTACGAGTTTATCATGAAATGCAACCGGTTGAAAAAGAAAAAGGCTGAAACATCATGGGTGGGCAACACACAACAAGAAAACGCCGCAGACGAGGGAAAAACTATCGCTGCCACTGCTGTAAAAAAGAAAAGCCTTTTTGCTGGCGCTGTGTCTGTGGTTTTGAAATCTGTCCGGAGTGTTTTAGCGAGAACAAATGGGGAATCAGTAACGGTCCGACCTGGATATGCCCGGACTGTGAACGTATCCATATGATGGAGTGATTTTTTTCCTCATTACCACCCTGCGGCAGACAGGACCGACTCGAACAGACAATAGATCGACCGGGGCGTAGTCCGGTCCAGGATACCTGCAATAACCTTTTGTAACCACAAACTAAATACGAATTTTTCCTTACCATGGCATGAACCAATGGTATCGGTGTCATTGACTTCACAAGCACCTACAGGTAAGATAGAATATTTCTCGCACACCATGTAAATTGTACGATCAGGGGCACCGCAGATTTATGACCAGCGCACATCAATACGACGAATCAAAAATAAAAACCCTGAGTTCGCTTGAACATATCCGCAAGCGTCCCGGTATGTATATTGGTCGCCTGGGCAATGGTTCCCATCCCGATGACGGCATCTATATTCTCCTCAAGGAGGTCATTGATAATGCCGTTGATGAATTCATCATGGGATTCGGCAAACGAGTTGATATTGCGCTTTCCGATGATGGTCACTGCCGGGTCAGGGATTACGGCCGGGGCATTCCACTGGGCAAGGTTGTGGAATGCGTTTCCGTCATAAATACCGGCGCTAAATACAATACCGATGTATTCCAGTTCTCCGTCGGCTTAAACGGCGTCGGCACCAAGGCAGTGAATGCACTGTCCGAACATTTTGTTGTCTGCGCCTTTCGTGAAGGAGTGTTTAAAAAAGCTGTTTTTGAGTACGGCACCCTGATCAGCGAGGAAGAAGGGGAGACCGATGAAAAAAACGGCACCCTGATCAAGTTTCTCCCCGACAAAGAACTCTTTCCCGGATTCGCCTTTGATCCTGAATACGTTGACCAGCGCTTATGGCGTTATGCCTATCTCAATGCCGGATTGAGTCTCTATCTCGGTACGACCAAATACTATTCCGAAAAGGGGCTGCTTGATCTGCTGGACCGTGAACTGGGCGGCAAGGAGCTGTACCCGCCTATTCACAATTCTGAAAAGGCGCTGGAATTTGCCTTTACCCATACCGATGATTATTCCGATACCTATTTTTCCTTTGTTAACGGTACCTATACCTCCGAAGGCGGTACCCATCTTTCCGCCTTTCGCGAAGGAATCCTCAAAGGTGTCAACGAGTTTTCCGGCAAAAAATTTACCGGCAAAGACGTACGCGACGGTATTGTCGGCACCCTGGCCGTCAAGGTTCAGGAACCTGTTTTTGAATCGCAGACAAAGAATAAGCTCGGAAATACAGAGGTTCGTGCCTGGATAGTTAATGCAGTACGTGAGGCCGTTGCCACCCACCTTTATAAGTATCCGGAAACAGCGGATGTCCTTATGGACAAGGTGCAGCGCAACGAACGCGTTCGCAAGGAACTGCAGTCCGTGCGCAAGGAGGCCAAGGCCAAGGCCAAGAAAGTGGCCTTTAAAATACCACAGCTCAAAGACTGCAAGTACCATCCATCGCGCAAAAAACCTTCACGGGAAGGCAGAGAAAACATGGTGTTCATCACCGAGGGCCAGTCTGCCGCCGGGTCCATTGTTTCGTCGCGGGATCCCATGATCCAGGCGGTCTTTTCTTTAAAGGGCAAACCCATGAATGTGTTCGGGCATCGCCTGGACCTGTTGTACAAAAATGATGAGATGTACTCCCTGATGCGGGCGTTGAACGTGGAAAATTCAATTGCCGATCTTCGCTTTGACAAGGTCATCCTGGCAACGGATGCCGATGTGGACGGTCTGCATATCCGCAACTTGCTGCTCACCTTTTTCCTCCATTATTTTGAGCCGCTGATCAAACTCGGTCATGTCTACATCCTTGAAACGCCCATTTTTCGCGTTCGTAATACCAAAAAGACTACTTACTGCTATTCGGATAAGGAAAAGACCGAGGCAATCCATACGCTTAAAGGGCGAGCAAGCGCCAAATCCGTTGAAGTAACCCGTTTTAAGGGGTTGGGCGAGATTTCTCCTCCTGAATTCAAGCAGTTTATCGGCAAGGATATGCGTATCAAGCAGGTACGAACCGACAGTCTGTCGGAAGTGGGGCGGGTTCTCAAATTTTATATGGGAAAAAATACCCCTGACCGCAGGCAGTACATTATGGACCATCTTGTTCTGAGGCCGGTATGACGTTGGAAACCAAAGAGCACGGCCGGGGTAAGCTGCACGATCTCTTTGATCGTAACTTTCTGGATTACACCTCCTATGTTATTCGCGAAAGGGCGATTCCGGACATTGATGACGGCTTGAAGCCCGTACAGCGTCGTATTCTCCAGACCCTGCACAATATGGACGACGGCAGGTTTCACAAGGTGGCCAATGTTGTCGGCGAGACCATGAAACTCCATCCCCATGGCGACCAGTCCATCTTTGCCGCCCTGGTCAACCTGGCCAACAAGGATTACCTCATTAACAGGCAGGGAAATTTTGGTAATATCTATACCGGTGACCAGGCATCCGCCGCCCGCTATATCGAATGTCGGTTGTCGCCCCTGGCCCGGGAAACACTCTTTAACAAAGACCTGACTGAATTTGTTGATTCCTATGACGGTCGGATGCTTGAACCGGTCTCTCTGCCGTCAAAGTTACCGCTTCTTCTCCTGCTGGGTGCCGAGGGGATTGCCGTGGGCATGGCCACCAAGATCATGCCGCATAACTTTTGCGAATTACTGAAATGTCAGATCAAATACTTACAGGGTGATACATTCACCCTGTATCCGGATTTTCCCAGGGGAGGGATTGTCGATACCTCCGAGTATGACCACGGCAACGGTCGGCTGCGCTGCCGGGCGAAGATCGAGGTCAAAGACGACAAGACCATCACCATCACGGAACTTCCCTATAACCTCACCACCCAGGCCTTGATCGACTCGGTTGAAAAGGCGGCCAAGACCGGCAAGATCAAGATTACCTCCATCAATGATTACACGGCGGAAGAGGTGGAAGTGGAGATCAGGCTGCCGCGCGGGGCGCATGCCGATGAAACAATTGATGCCCTGTATGCCTTTACGGATTGCGAGGTGAGCGTATCACCCAATCTTGTCGTCATCCGGGATACTATGCCCTGTATTGTTCAGGTTGAAGAGGTACTCAGACGCAACACCGATTCCCTGCTCGCCTATCTTGAAAAAGAACTCACCATTGAACGGGGCCGCCTGCTGGATAAGCTGCATGCACGGAAACTGGAACAGATTTTTATCGAAGAACGGCTCTATAAACGCATTGAAGAACAAATTTCCTACAAAGCCGTCATTTCCACTATCAGGCAAGCCCTGTTTCCCTTTGCCGATGAGCTGATCCGCAAGGTGACCAAGGAGGATATAGAACGTCTCCTTGAAATAAAGATCAAGAGAATCTCCCGCTACGATATCAACAAACAACAAAAAGAGATACGAGCCCTTGAAAAGGGCATTGCCGTTACTGAAGAGCACCTGAAGGACATGGTGGGGTTTACCAAAAACTACCTGGAAGCCCTGCTGAAAAAATACGGCAAGAAATATCCGCGTAAAAGTGAGCTCAAGCAGTTTGATGAAGTCAATGCCAGAAAAGCTGCCTTGGCAAACATTAACATAGGTTATAACCGAGAATCCGGATTCTTAGGAAGCAAGGTTAAAGCTGAACATAAGAAAAAAGACCTTGTGTTGACCTGTTCGGAATATGATCGTCTGTTGCTTATTTTCAAGGACGGCCTGTACAAGGTTATCAGCGTCTGCGACAAGGTGTTTGTTGGAGACAATCTCCTCTATATGGGCGTTGTCAAAAGAGATCTTGTTTTTAACGTCATTTATCGGGCCGGCGGCGAAAATCTGACCTACGGCAAACGGTTCAAAATGCCTAAATTTATCCTCAACCGCGAGTACCGTCTCTTTAAGGCACATAAACGCTCAGTTATTCAGATGCTTGCAGTGGGAGAAAAAGACGTGCGGGCCAGGATCAGTCTTGTTCCATCGTCCAGGGCAAAGTACAATGCCCTGGAAATTGAATTGAATGATTTCATTATCAAAAGCGCGTCCGCCAAGGGAAAACGACTGAGCAACCGGGTCGTGCGAAGGGTGACCAACGTTACAGGAAAACCGCGCAAACAAAAACCTGTTCCGGCGACACTTCCCGGCATAACCTCCGGCGATCAGCAGGGACCGGCAAAAGAAAAAGAGAACAAAAAACCTTCTTCTGAAACCTGAATCGTT
>WGCP01000464.1 GCA_015493715.1 Desulfobulbaceae bacterium | reverse complement strand
GACACTGCAACATATCTTCAGCCGATCCTCAATCATGAAATCCTCGACGTAGCCCTGCTACGCCTGCGGTTTCATTCAATCAGATCGACTAAATCTATATCACATTGTCCACTCATCTCTACGAAGTTATTTTTGACCGAACCCTTAGATTACAAAAAGTAAAAAGAGACCTATATAGCCCGCTGGAGACTTACTCTCCGGTGGGCTTTTTTATTGTCTGTGATAGGTTTTTAGTGAAACACCGATCAACCGTCACATCCGCAGATCCGCGATCGAGAAAAATTCTTGCCTGATCGCCGGCTTTCAACGTGCTGCTGTCGGTCACGACCTTGCCGGTCCTCTTGTTTCTGACAATGGCATAGCCCCGGGCAAGGGTATTGCGAGGGCCGACTGCTTCCAGAAGTAGGGATTGTTGCGTAATTTTCAGGATCCGTGTATCCAAAACCTGTTGTATCGCCCGTGTAATCCTGCTTTCCAGCTCCGTTATCCTTGCCTGTGCCGCCTGTAATCTGTGGTGTGGATTTTGCACTTCAAGTCGTAACTGCATTCCATCTATTCTTTGCTGTTTCTTACTACGGAGATTTTGTATAGCGTGAACAAGCAGCATGGACTGTTGATCGACCCTGAGGAATAGTTCCGACAGGAATGAAGAAAGATCACCGATTTTTTGTCGATGCAGAGCGAGCTTGTCGGACAGCCGGTCAATCCGCCCCTGCTGTACTCGGACAAGCCTCCTCTGCAGAGAGCTGACGATACTAGTCAGGCTTTCCCTGTCCGGGACAAGAAGTTCCGCCGCCGCACTTGGGGTCGGAGCACGCAGGTCGCTGACAAAATCGGCAATAGTAAAATCTATCTCATGGCCGACGGCGCTGACTACCGGAATATTGGAATTGAAAATCGTCCGTGCCAGTTGTTCATCATTAAAGGCCTGCAGGTCCTCAATGGATCCCCCGCCCCGGCACAAAACAATAATTTCGGTTGTGGAAATCGTATTGAGCAGATCAATGGCCTTGCATATCTCCGCCGCTGCATCCGGCCCCTGCACGGCAACCGGGTAGACTGCCAGCCGTACCCCTGGAAAACGGCGATGGGCGATGCGTATAAAATCATGGACAGCAGCGCCCTTAGGCGAAGTGACAAGGGTGATATGCCTCGGAAGAACAGGTAATTTTTTCTTGTGATCGCTGTTAAACAACCCTTCGCCGTCAAGCTTTTTTTTGAGTTGTTCAAAGGCTGCCCGCAGGGCGCCTGATCCGTGAAAATCAATGGTATCAACTATGAGCTGATAATCCCCGCGTGGTTCATAGACCGACAGCCTGCCATGACAGATTACCTCAAGCCCGTCGACCGGTTGCTCCTCAAGGTAGCGTTGCTGCATTTTAAAGAGAACGGCCTTCAGTTGGGCCCGGTCATCTTTAAGGGTGAAATAGAGATGACCGGAATAGGGTCTGCGCAGATTTGATATTTCACCACTGACGCTCAGCCAGGAAAACCGTTGTTCCAGCAGGCTGCGGATACTGGTGTTCAATTCTGAAACCGTAAAAATATGTTGTGAATTCATAGAGATCTGATTTCCGGTATCTGCGTTGTTCCATTAAAAAAATGGTAATGATTTTTTTCAACCCAGAGGGTATAGTTACACGCTTGTATTCATAGTGACAAGGGACCTTTTTGTGCCCCTTAACGAGAGCATGGCCCCAACGGCTTGCAAGATGGTATATGGGACATAGAGAAATCGGCGTTAACCATGAAAATACTGATTTTTATGGGTTTTAAAAAAATATTCAAGGACACTGGAAAATATTATGGCCAATCAAAGCGCATTTGATCCAAATCATATTAAAGAAACCGCCGTTTCAGAGACTTCAGGCCTGCTGGATGAACTGAACCTGCCGCTGGGGTTTATTTCCTTTTTGCGAAAGAATCAGCGCACCCTCTGGCTCATGATCGCCGTCATTGCCATTGTGGTTACTGCTGTTGCTCTGTATGGTTCGTACCGATCATACAGGGAAAATAAGGCCACCGCCGCCATGGATGCAGTGTTGCAAGCGGATCCGGGGCAACAGGTCAATTTGTTGAAAAAGGTTGCTCAGGATTTCGCCTCCACTCCGACCGAGCACTGGGCTAGAATTGAGCTTGCGCAAATCTCCATCAAAAACGGTAAACCGGCCGAAGCCATTCTCCAATTGCAAAAAGTCAACGAGGAGGTCGAGGCTAAAAATCCCTTAAAACCGCTTGTGCTCTTTAAATTAGCCGGCCTGTATGAAGAGACGAAAAACTATCAAGCTGCTCTTGCCCGTTATCAGGAGTTGACGGCCGTAAGTGGTTTTGAAGCCGATGCCCGTTATGCCCTGGGAAGGGTGTATGCTGCCTTGCATAAAAATGCGGAAGCCGTAACAGCTTACCAGCAGTATCTCAGCCTGACCGAAAAATCTCCAACCGGCGAGCGGGGACAGAAACGCGCACTGGTTGAGTATATGATGAAAGAACTGGAATAGGAAAGCAGTGCGCATTATTACCAGTCCGGCCGAGATGACGGCATGGGCCAGGGAACAGCAGTCGGACGGGCATTCACTTGCCCTGGTACCGACCATGGGGTATTTTCATAAGGGACATCTTGCTCTTATGCTGATGGCTGCCGATAAGGTGGATAAGGTTGTTGTCAGTCTGTTTGTCAATCCCATTCAATTCGGTCCGGGCGAAGACCTCGATCAATATCCCGTTGATCCGGCACGGGATGAAGAACTTGCCCGCTCTCAGGGCGTGTCTGTTCTCTTTATGCCGACAAGAGAAGACATGTATCCCCCCGGATTTCAGACCGTGGTTTCCGTGCCGGAGCTGTCCCGTCATCTCTGTGGCGCTGACCGGCCGGGACATTTTAACGGCGTGACCACCGTGGTCTGCAAGCTATTGCATATAGTCCGTCCGGATTGTGCGGTCTTTGGGGAAAAGGATTTTCAGCAATTGGCCGTAATCCGCAGAATGGTTGCCGACCTGAACATGGATGTAGAAATCCTTGCTCATCCCATTGTCCGGGAACCCGACGGCCTGGCCATGAGTTCCAGGAACAGCTATCTGGGCAGCGAGGAGCGACAACAGGCTCTTTGCCTCTCCCGCAGTATTGCGCACGCCCGCAGTCTATATGCAACCGGCGTGCGTGACACAACGCGGCTTGCAGAGGAAGTCCGAGACATTATCAAAAAAGTTACCGGCGCTCATATCCAGTACATCAGTTTTTTCAATCGTACTACACTGGAATCCGTCAACCAGACTGATGAAAATACCCAGATGGCCCTGGCCGTCACCATAGGCGGCAGGGTACGTCTCATTGATAATGGTCGACTCGTGGAAGCCGGTTGATTACCGGATATCGGCGTGTCGATTTATGCAAAAAATCATCTTAAAAACAAAAAAATAAAAATAGAGAAAATGCAGCGTATTGTTTTACGGGCCAAGCTTCATCGGGCCACCATAACCCAGGCTGATCTCAACTATGAGGGCAGCCTGACTATTGACGAACAACTGATGCAGGCAGCCGGCATCATTCCTTTTGAACAGGTCAAGGTGTATAATATCAGCAATGGTGAACGCTTTGAAACCTATGCCATCGCCGGTGAACCCGGTAGCGGAGTAATCGGACTTAACGGCGCTGCCGCCCGCAGGGGACATGTGGGTGATCTCATCATTATTGCCTGTTACTGTCTGATGGAGGACAGTGAGCTGGTTGGGTATCATCCCGAAATCCTGCTTCTGGACAACGGGAACAGGATAAAAAAAGAACTGGATATATAGGTGGATTATTATGCCGGGCTTTGAAGTTTTTGGTGACGAAGAAAAACAACAGGTTCTTGAAGTCTTTGATACGGGCATCCTGTTTCGCTATGAGTTTGGAGCTGAGCGTAACGATGTGTACAAAGTACGGGAATTTGAACAGGCCTTTGCCGATTATACCGGCGCTGTCTCGGCCCAAGCGGTTACTTCGGGCACGGCAGCCCTGAAAGTAGCCTTAGCGGCTCTTGGTGTGGGGGCAGGGGATGAGGTTATTACCCAGGGCTTCACCTTTGTCGCCACCTGGGAGGCTATTTTTGATATCGGCGCCGTTCCGGTGTTTACGGAAGTCAACGAAACCTTGAATATGGACCCGGCCGATCTTGAAAAAAAGATAACCGAAAAAACCAAGGCGATTATTCCCGTGCATATGCTCGGCGCTCAGGCACAGATCAAGGAGATCATGGCCATTGCCGACCGGCACAATATTCCCGTCCTTGAAGATACCGCCCAGGCGGCAGGCGCGCGGATAGAGGGCAGGCATCTCGGTACCTTCGGCGCCATCGGCACCTTTTCCTTTGATTCCGTCAAAACCATGACCACCGGTGAGGGCGGGATGTGCATTACCAGTGAACAGGAGTTGTGGAAAAACATGTCCGAGTACCACGATCACGGCCATGACCATGCCGTCAATCCCGGTGGCCGTGGTGGGGAAGGGCGGCGCTTTATCGGCTTTAATTATCGGATGATGGAGCTGCAGGGAGCCATCGGCCTTGCCCAGCTTGCCAAGCTCGACGATATGATTACCGCCCAGAAAAAAACAAAACAACAGTTGAAAGCGGCGGCGGCCTCTATTCCCGGGGTCGGATTTCGGCAGCTCGTAGACGAAGAAGGTGATTCCGCAACCTTTCTGGCCTTTATGCTGCCCGATAAAGAGCGGGCTGCAGCCGTCAACGCAGTACTCAAGGAAAACAATGCCGGCGCGATCAATTTCGGCGAGAACAGCTGGCATTTTTATCCATCCTGGGAACACCTGCTGGAAGGAAAAACCCTGGCCGACAACGGCTGGCCTTTTACGGCGCACGGCAAACGACGCGTCATCTATGATCCCGAGGCATTACCGGTATCCGCCGAGCTGATGAACAGAACCCTTGTCTATCCGATTCCCGTGCACATGAGCCCTGAGCGGCTGCAGGAAATGACCGATGCCCTGGCAAAGGCGGCAAAATTGTAGGATGTATCCGAGCGTTTGAAAAACACCCGGCACGCAGAATCGATCATGAATGACAAACTAAACATGACAGAGGGAAAGGAACATGAAGATAAAAATCTATCTCGAGCCGAGCGATGAAGGAGGATATACTGTAATTGTTCCTTCATTACCTGGGTGTATATCCGAAGGTGAAACTAAAGAGGAAGCCGTAAAAAATATTAAAGAGGCAATTGAGCTTTATTTGGAGCCCGTGGAAGATGATATTTTAGCCGTTTCTAATACTGAAGAATTGGAATTGGCAATATGAGCAAAGTGCCCAGCCTGAACTATGAAAAGGTACTCAAAGCGTTACAGCGTGATGGATGGGTGGTAGTTCGTCAAAGAGGTTCACATATCCGACTCCAAAAACATATAGAAAATGAAACTCTTAAAATAATCGTGCCTGTTCATAAGCCTATTAAACGCTCGACGATGTCCCATATTCTGAAACAGGCCCGTATATCCACGGATGAGTTTCTTGAAAAAGTATGATTTCGCAATCAAATGATTGTATTGGACTTGTACTCCGTTTTGCTTTGTAGCGGCAGATGATCCCTGTGCTGAGTTGACACTGCAACATATCTCCAGCCGATCTTCAATCATGAAATCGCAGGCGTAGCCCTGATACCCCCGCAGTTTCATTCAATCAGATCGACTAAATCTATATCACATTGTCCACTCATCTCGACGAAGTTATTTTTGCTCGAGCCCTTACCCTTATGAACCGTTATCTATTCTTTGTGGTAACCAAATAAATGTCAAACCGGACAATCTTTCCTGAAACACAATAGGAAGGTGGCCGGTTATCGAGCCATGGCCCATGCTGCGGCCGTTTGACCACCACTCTACCGGTTGCCTCCTTTAACGCTGCGGCAAATAACCTCGTCGGATCATCCTCCCCGGCCGCAATTTCCCTGATTACCTGTAACTCCTTTTTGACCTTGGCGGATTTTTTTTGTGCGGGAAAGAGGGGATCCAGGTACACAATGCCCGCCCTTTGTTGTTGCCGTTCCAGATAATGGCAGGCATCGCCGCAGGTCAGTGAAATGCGGGCGCTGATATCCCTGGTGAACCGTGATTCCCCGGCCCGAAGCAGACCATCTTC
>WGCP01000463.1 GCA_015493715.1 Desulfobulbaceae bacterium | reverse complement strand
TTCCCAGGTGTGCGCGCCTCAGTCCAACAACATTTTATCAAACATCCCGCTCCTTCAATCAGAGGTCTGAGCATGCAGCACGGTTTCGGGAAATATCAGAGGAAGAGTGTCTTGCAATGGCGGGACGAATGATAAAACGCTCTTAGTTATACAGGTAAGATTTACAAGTAAGCGTAGACTCCGAGGAGTAGTGTTCCGGAGCGGGTCTTAACTATACAGGTAGTATGTTGTGAATCGTCTCGGGACAGGACGCCGTAGATCGAAGTTTTTACGACGCCATTATTATTCTCAATGATTGCAAGATGGAAGGGGGAAAAGATGAGTCAGGGTGTAAAAACGATTCTGGTAATTCTTGGAGCGCTGACGGCGCTTGCGCTCGGCATGGTTTTGTGGGGAGTCGGCCAGTATAATAAGGTTGTCTCCCTTGATGAACAGGTGAAGTCCCAGTGGGCCCAGGTTGAAAATCAATTAAAGCGGCGTTTTGACCTGATCCCCAATCTTGTGGCAACAACCAAGGGATACGCAAAGCACGAAAAAGAGATCTTTGAAGATATTGCCAATGCGCGGACAAAATATTTCAAGGCCGACAGCGTCGAGGGAAAGGTTGCAGCCGCCAATGGTTTTGAACGGGCCCTGTCCAGGTTGCTCATGCTGCAGGAGCAATATCCTAATCTTAAGGCCAACGAGTCTTTTTTGAAACTTCAGGATTCCCTCGAGGGCACGGAAAACAGGATTGCCGTGGAACGAAAACGGTATAATGATGCAGTGCGAAGGTTGAATACCTATCGTCGAACCGTGGTCGGCCGTTTCATCGCCGCCCTTGCGGGGGTGGAAGCAGCCAAGTATTTTGAAACACCGGAATCAGAACAACAGGTTCCCAAAGTCAAATTTTAGGGTCTGTAAGGAAATAAGTGAGAAGTCCCACGTTCGGCCGGAATTATTTTCCAATAAGGGGGCCGGGCGGTGTGTTTTAGTAAAATTGTTGCATGTTTTGTAGGGGCGAAATCATTAGCCAGAGGCGCTCACATGGCGGCTGAAGCCGCCTCTGCAATGCTTGGGTTACGGGTATCCCGCCTTAGTTTCTATAAAATTTATGGGCGCCGTACTGGGCGACGTAGGTTTTATTTTCAGCCCAGGCAGGATTGATATCCTGGCGGTGATAATAGGTGGCGCCATTGGTGAAATCAGAGCTGATCATAGCTGTCAGCGCCGATTCAAAACAGGTGAGCAGGGCGCCGGATTCGGTCGGCATATAGGAATTTTTTTGAAAGGTCCAGCTGAACTGGTAGGGAGCGGTAACAACTTCTTCCACGCTTTCATGGCGCTGAATCGCCCGGTTCAGAGTGACATGGGCCACGGCCAATTGCCCGATACGAGGTTCGCTTCGGGCTTCGTGATATATATTTAAGGTAAGCCAGAGCACTCCTTCAAGAAAACTCATCTGCTCTCACCTTGGTTCATCATTAACATAGTAGATAAAAATGGTTGCCGCTGCGGGCTATTTTCATTGTCGAAGTCTACGCTTATCCGGTTATGGCTGTAACGTTAAAAAAAGTGGTCCAGCCAGGCTGGATTTTCTGCGTACATCTGGTTTAAAAAATAATCAGTTACCTGTAAATTGCAATGACTGTTCCTCTTTTTCCAGGTAGTATTCCGGTTACTCGTTGAATTTTCGACTCTTTTTTGATCTTTTTTAGCCGTTTTCCGTGTCCTGTGCGCGAATCAGAAGCCGGCATGAAGCTTTGTTGACAGGCGAACGGAAAAAATCCGGTTGCGGAACCTGGTGGAAAAACGATGGAAATGACTTCTCCCGTGAGACAGTGGAAGGCGCATGCAGACCGGCATCATTGAAGAAAAACTGCGCGGCATTGTGGAACGGGTCACCTATCATAATCCCGATAATGGTTGGTCCGTGCTCAGGGTTACCCCCTTTTCCGGTCACGGCGAACTGGTGACGGTGACGGTCCATCAGATGCAGGTTTTTGCCGGTGCCACCATGGAGTTTGTCGGTAGCTGGACTATGCATCAGCGCTTCGGCAGACAGTTCAAGGCAAATCGCGCCGTTGAACTGAAACCTGCAGATGCCGGCGCCATGGAGAAATACCTCGGCTCCGGCTTGATTAAAGGCGTGGGACCCAAAACAGCACGCAAAATCGTCCGCCATTTCGGCAAAGAGACCCTGGATGTCTTTGAGCATGATATCGGGCGACTCACTGAGGTCCCCGGAATCGCTCGCAAGAAACTCGCCTCAATAAGCAGGGCCTGGGTTGAGCACAGGTCTGTGCGCGAAGTAATGATGTTTCTTCAGTCCCATGGAATTTCCACCCTTTTTGCCGTTCGTATATATAAAAAGTATGGCGATGAAGCCATTGCCCAGGTCCGGGAAAATCCCTATCGACTGGCGGCTGATTTCTACGGCATCGGCTTTTTTTCCGCTGATAAGATTGCCCTTTCCCTTGGTTTTGCCGACAATTCTCCCCTGCGTATTCGTGCCGCTGTCCGGCATGTGTTATCTGCGGGCCGTGAGCAGGGGCATTGCTATCTTACTGCTGACCAGATCCACGCCGGCGTGCAGGAGCTGTTGCATTTCAATCCCGGAGACAATATTGACAAACTCCTTGAGGAAATGAACGGATCTCGGGAACTTTGCATGCGAAGTATCAACGATGATTCCAGGGAGAAACGCTGCTTTTACGCTCGCAGCCTCTACTATGACGAACAGTATGTTGCCGGCAGAATCCGTGATCTTTGTCAAAAGATTCCGGTAGATGAAGATCGGATTCAATCCTGGCTTGAGCGTTATGCAAAGCACCGGACTCTGCAACTCTCAGACGGTCAGCAACAGGCAGTCAAAGGGATTGTCACGGAGCAGTGCAGTGTCCTGACCGGTGGCCCCGGTTGCGGTAAGACCACTACCACCAAGGCGCTGGTAGTGCTGCTGCAGGCCATGGGAAAGTCTGTTGTGCTTGCCGCTCCAACCGGCAGGGCGGCCCAGCGTATGAGTGAGGTGATTGGTCTTGAGGCGGCGACCATCCATCGTCTGCTCGAATACCAGGGGCGTGATTTTAAGCGCAATGAGGCCAATCCCCTGCAGGCGGATGTGCTCATCGTCGATGAATGTTCCATGCTTGATATCAGCCTTGCCGCCTCCCTGTTGAAGGCCGTTGCTCCTGAAACGGCGGTTCTCTTTATCGGTGATGCCGATCAGCTGCCGTCGGTTGGGGCGGGCAACGTGCTTCGTGATATCATTGGTTCTCGTGCTGTTCCTGTATTTCACTTGAGCGAGGTTTTTCGCCAGGCCGGCGCGTCACGGATAATCGAGGCCGCCCACCGGATCAACCAGGGTGTTGTGCCGAAAATAGGCTCACCGTTTCGGCAGCCTGATCTCTGGAAAAGCAGTGACTGCCTCTTTCTTGATGCCGAGGAGGCAACTCTCCGCCAATTGCAGGTTATTGGTCGTATAAAGCGTCATTTCAGGACCGAGGAAGAAAGAGAGAAGGCCGTTGGCGGCGACATTTACGGGACGGAAGAATCCGTTATATATTCGGACCAGCCCTTTGAGCTGCCTGAGCAGTTTCGTCATGTTGACCCGGAAGCGGTTGTCTCCGCCGACAGCGCTGCTGATGAGCTGCGCGTTGTGCTGAAAAAAGTACATCCCTGGTCCGCCCTTTATTATGGGCTGACGGCAACCGATGTCCTGCGGGAGCTGTATTGCCGGTGGATCCCGCGCTATTATCCCGGCGCTGAAATTCAGGTGCTTTCCCCCATGATCCGTGGCAGCCTTGGGACCGCCCGTTTAAACGAAGTATTGCAGGCTGCTGTGAACCCGGCGGCAAAAGGCCGGACGGAGCTGCAGGTCGGGGAAAAGGTATTCCGAGTTGGTGACAGGGTAATTCACCGGCGAAATAATTATGATCTCGAGGTCTTTAATGGTGACATCGGCCACATACAATCCATTGATAACAGTGCGCTCGGGTTGTCCGTTTCCTTTTTGCCGGATAAGAGGATCGTCGCCTATTCCAAAGAACAGATTACCGAGCTTGAACATGCCTATGCCATTACCGTGCATAAGGCGCAAGGGTCCGAATTTGATGTTATTATCCTGCCGGTGGTTGCTCAACATTATCGGATGCTGTTTCGTAATCTCTTATATACCGGCCTGACCCGGGCCAGAAAACTGGCGGTTTTTGTCGGTACCCGCAGGGCTTTTGCCATGTCTGTTCATAATAAGGAGACCCTACAGCGGCAAACGGCTTTGGCCGAGCTGCTTGCAGAAGGGATCGAGCCCGGCGGCGCGAAATAGTTGCCGGTCATTGCCTCTTTCGGGTGACACAAAGTATTGGTTGGTTGAATGAGTATTCAATGTTATTGCCGGGTCCGGGAAAGAGTTTTTGCTTGAAAAATTGATAATTTTGTGCTTTACTGTATTCTCTTAACTGTTTTGTTCTACAGGTTTACCCCCCCTCGGGATAGTTGTTCTTCAGCCCGTTGGTATCCACATGAAAATTTCTGATCTCTATCGAGAGCTGCAAGGTAAGGAGTTTGTATGAGTGCAAAAATAATCAGCGGAACCGAAACTGCAAAGGCGATTCGGGAAGAGTTGCGGGCCGAAGTCGCCCGGCTCAAGGAAGAGCATGATCTTGTTCCCGGCCTTGTAACCGTGTTGGTTGGCGAAAATCCGGCCTCCCAGTCCTACGTCGCCGCAAAAAATAAAACCGCTCATAACATAGGCATTCATTCCGAACAGGTCACCCTGCCTGCCGATACCAGTGAAGAAGATCTGCTTGCCCTTGTTGACAAGTATAACAATGACCCCGCAATTCATGGGATCCTGGTTCAGCTTCCCCTGCCCGGACATATTGATGAAGCCAAGGTGCTTTATGCCATTGATCCGGAAAAAGACGTGGACGGCTTTCATCCGGTCAATGTCGGGAAGATGGTTCTTGGCGAACCCTGTTTTCTTCCCTGCACCCCCCATGGAGTTCTGGAGCTGCTGCAACGCTCAGGCGTTGAAACCAGTGGGGCCGAGGTCGTGGTGGTCGGGCGTTCCAATATCGTCGGCAAGCCGGTTGCCAATTTGATGCTGCAGAAACGTGCCGGTGGAAATGCCACGGTAACGCTTTGCCACACCCGAACCAGAGATATGGATTTTCATACCAAAAGGGCTGATATTCTGATCGTGGCCGCCGGGGTTGCCAATATGATCAAGGCGGACCAGGTCAAGGAAGGGGTGGTCGTAATCGACGTCGGCGTCAATCGCATCGGCAAGAGCGAGAGCGGCAAGGCTATCCTTGCCGGAGATGTCGAATTTGAATCCGTTAAGGAAAAGGCGGCCGCCATCACTCCCGTGCCGGGAGGCGTTGGTCCGATGACTATCACCATGCTTATGAAAAATACGGTCCAGGCCGCCCGACAGTCGGCTGGCCTGGAATAACCGACAATATATACCAGGGGTATATTGTCCGGATACACGGGCAGCTATCCCGTAGTCTAGTGTCTGTTTAGAAAAGAGGACTTTCGTGCAAGGTCAAGGAATGCGAAAAATAAGTGCAGGTGCCACGCCGGCGGCGTGGCACCGAGCATTATTTTTAGAGCATGACGACGAGACTGGGCGAAAATATCGTTTACGAACAGGTACAGTCTAAGACTTCTCTTTCAGGAGCCTCATTATGACGGATATAAAAGGATGTCAATCGTGTGATTCGATAACCGGAGATTCAACACTGGATCTCTTGAACCAGGACCTGGCAAAACAGGTACGCACAGCCTACGATCGGCTTGATGACCGCGGTATGTCCGCCTGTCTTTTCGGTTCGGGCGGGACCTGCTGCCGGATTTGTAACATGGGGCCGTGCCAGATTATTGACGGCGTGGAATCCATGGTCGGGGTTTGCGGAGCTACCGCCGACACCGTTGCCGCCCGTAATTTCGCCCGTATTGTTGCCGCCGGAACAGCGGCCCATACCGATCATGCTCGGGAAATGGTCCGTGGGTTCATTGCCACCGCCAAAGGGGAAACTCCCCATGAAATCAAAGATGTTGCCAAACTCCACAAGATGGCGACCATCTTCGGCATTGAGATCGAGGACCGGGATAAGAATGAAATAGCCTTGGAACTTGGTGAGCGCGCATTGGCTGAGTTTGGTCAGCAGGAAGGGACACTGACCATGCTCAAACGAGCCCCGGAAAAACAGCAGAAAATATGGAAGGAAATGGGGGTCGAACCCAGGGGTATTGACCGGGAAGTCGTTGAGATGATGCACCGCACCCATATGGGTGTTGATCAGGAATATAAAAACATAATGAAGCAGGTGGCACGCACCTCGCTGGCCGATGGCTGGGGCGCTTCCATGCTGTCCACCGAGTTAACGGATATTATGTTCGGAACCCCCGTACCAAAACGGGCCATCGTTGATCTTGGCGTATTGCGTGAAGATATGGTCAATGTAACCGTGCACGGGCATGAGCCGCTGCTGGCCGAATCACTGTGTCTGGCGGCTGATGATGCTGAAATCATCGCCCTTGCCAAAAAAGTCGGCGCCAAAGGCATTAATCTTGCCGGGGTGTGCTGCACCGGGAATGAGATCCTTATGCGGCGCGGCATTCCGGTCGCCGGGTCCTTTATTCAGCAGGAAATGGTACTGGCCACCGGCGCCGTGGAGGCAATGGTCGTCGATGTGCAATGTATCATGCAGTCGGTTGCCCAGATCGTCAAAGGCAAACATACCGATATTATCACTACCAATTATCGGGCCAAGATGCCCGATGCCATTCATATCCAGTTTGAGGAAGATGCGGCCTATGAGTCAGCCAAAAAAATCCTCAAACATGCTATTGCCAACTTTAAAAAACGGGGCGATTTTTATATTCCGAAGAACAAAAAGTTTGATGTGGTTGTCGGTTTTTCCCATGAAACCATCAACTATATGCTGGGTGGGCGCTTCCGACAGTCTTATCGGCCTTTAAATGATAATATCATTAACGGCCGGATCAGAGGTATCGGTGCCCTTGTCGGTTGTGAACACTACAAATATTCAGATGATGTTCATTTCAAAATTGCGGTGGAACTGATTAAAAACAATGTCCTTGTTCTTGCCACCGGCTGTGCGGCCCAGGCCCTTGGCCGACGGGGTCTGATGCGTCCCGAGGCGGCAACCGAATATGCCGGTGACGGTTTGCGGGAGGTCTGTGAAACCGTTGGTATGCCGCCTGTACTGCATGTGGGTTCCTGTGTGGATAACTCACGTCTGTTGATCGCCCTCACTGAAATGGTTAATGAAGGCGGTCTGGGTGATGATATTTCCCAGATTCCCGCTGTTGGTTCGGCGCCGTTATGGATGAGTGAAAAGGCTGTCGCCATTGGGCAGTATTTTGTTACCAGCGGCGCCCATGTGGTCTTTCAGGATCTGCCGGTGACCGGTGCCAAAAAGTTTTCCCAATATATTCTTGAGGGGCTGAAAGAGGATTATGGTGCCTGCTGGGGAGTTGAAAAAGATCCGATTAAACATGCCCGGGCAATGATCGCCGCAATTGATGAAAAACGTGAGGCCCTTGGCATTAACAAGAAGCAGGAACGGGTGCTCATGGATATGCAGATGCGTCGTGATCTGGAAGGCCAGGCTTTGCCTGGAATGGGCTGCGGTCATGGTGGCAATTAATCCGTCACCGAATTGATTGATGTATATGGTCCGAATGTAGTCTGTCCATGCTCTTCGGACCATTGTTTTAAGCTGATTGTCGTCATTTTGAGGGACATGAGAAGAGTGTTCCTGCATTTTACTGTACTTTGCGATGCGTGGTAGCAATAACTATATGGTTTGAAAAGACCTTTTTTGTGCGTTGAAGAGGAGATAAGGAGGATCGATGAAAGCAGGGAGTAATCTGGAGCGGGTGCTTGCAAGCGGTGAGTTTGCCGTAACCGGCGAGCTGGGACCGCCAAAAAACAGCGATCCTGAGGTGGTCAGGAAAAAGGCGCAAATTCTGCGGGGAAATGTGGATGCCGTCAATATCACCGACTGCCAGACCGCCATCGTCAGAATGTCGAGTATTGGGGCTGGTTTGATTGCGCAGGCGGAGGGTGTTGAACCGGTGATCCAGATGACCTGCCGGGACCGCAACCGCATCGGTATGCAGAGTGATTTGCTCGCCGCATCCGCCATGGGGTTAAAGAACCTCCTCTGTTTAACGGGAGATCACCAGAAATTCGGTAATCATCCTGGATCCAAAGGCGTGTTTGATATGGATTCCATCCAGCTGCTCGGCATGGTCGGTTCCATGCGGGATGAGAAAAAATTTCAATGCGGTGAAGAAATTAAGGGTGAAACGCCTAAGTTTTTTCTTGGCGCTGCTGCCAATCCCTTTGCCTATCCCTTCGAATTCAGGGCCGTGCGATTAGGGAAGAAAGTACGCGCCGGTGCTGATTTTATCCAGACCCAGATTATCTACAATGTCGAGAAATTTGCGAAGTTTATGGAGATGTGCCGGGATATGGGCCTTGATAAAAAGGTTGCCATCCTTGCCGGCGTGACCCCTCCGAAATCTCTTGGCATGGCCCGTTACATGAAAAAATTTGTTCCGGGTATGGACGTGACCGATGAGGTCATTGACCGCATGAAAGGGGCGAAGGATAAACAGGAAGAGGGTATCAATATCTGTGTGGACATTATTAATCAGGTCAAGGAAATTGATGGGGTTGCCGGTGTCCATGTTATGGCCATAGAGTGGGAGGAAGCCGTTGCCGAAATCTGTGAACGAGCGGGACTCCTTCCCCGTCCTACTTTTGAAGAATCCGCCGTTGCGGAAACGGTTACACCTCCCGTTCGTGAAACGGTAATCGTCAGGGAAGAGAAACCCGCTGCCGGTGCGGATGCAATCGGGACAGGGGAAGAAATACTTGCCAAGGCAAAAGAGGAGGCGGCATCAATTATTGCAGCCGCAAGAGCAGAAGCCGATTCGTTGAAAACCCAGGCCGCCAGTGGCCCTGAGATTGAGATTGCAGGCGAAAAATTCGCCGGTGTCGAGAGTGATGCAGGAGAACATGAGATGAATGAAAAAGAACGCCTTATGGCGTTGGAATCCATGAAGTTGGGACTTGATGCCTTGAAAAAGGCCTATGGACTGAA
>WGCP01000462.1 GCA_015493715.1 Desulfobulbaceae bacterium | reverse complement strand
GATGCCGTGCTTGACTTTCTTTTGTCCTTTGACCACAGGCGGCCGGCAGTTGCCGGCAGTTGGCAACAAAATGGTCTGCCCTGCCCAGATGCCGAGCAGAAACATCCAGAGAAACAGACAAAAAAACACTACGCCTATTCCGGCTATTTCTACCAGACTAAGCTGGAAACGAAACCTGCGCGGCGCTTTTTTTTTCTTTGTCCGTTTTTTTTTCTTTGCGGCCATAACAGATGTAACCGGTAGGAAAAATGAGAGGAAGCAAACTACATTTTTTCCGGCGCAGCCATGCCCGCCAGATGCAGTCCGGTGCGAAGAACGATCATAACGGCCCTGCAGAGATGCAGTCTGGCCCTGGTCAACGTCGGATCATCACCAAGCACTTTATGTTTATTGTAGTAGCGGTGAAATTTTCCGGCAAGATCCATAAGAAAAAAGATGATCCGGTGCGGGGCCAGAACCCGTGCCGCCCCGGCCACCATGGCGGGATAATCGGCCATTGCCTTTAACAGGGCAATTTCTTCATCTCGGCTTAAGAGAAGGAGTTCGGCCTCTTCGACCGATCCGGCCGAAACCTGCTGTTCTTTTGCCTGCCTGGCAATGGAACAGAGTCGTGCATGGGCATACTGAACATAATAGACCGGATTTTCCTGGCTCTGGCTGGTCGCCAGATCCAGATCAAATTCAAGCTGGCTGTCGGGTTTGCGCAGGAGAAAATAGAAACGCAGGGCATCAACACCAACCTCATCCACCAGCTCATCCACAGTGACAAAGGTCGCCTTGCGGGTCGACATCTTTACCTGCTTGCCGCCACGCATCAAGGTAACAAACTGATGCAGGATAACAGTCACCTTGGAATCATCATAACCAAGGGCCCGAATTCCGGACATGACATCAGGGACGGTGGCAATGTGATCGGCGCCGAAAATATCAATCATCCAGTCAAAACCACGTTGAAACTTCTCCCGATGGTAAGCAATATCGGGCAGGCGATAGGTCGGTTCACCCGTGTTTTTGATAATGACCCGATCCTTCTCCTGACCAAAATCCGTAGTCTTAAACCAGGTGGCATCATCCTTTTCATAAACCAGATCTTTTGCCCGCAACCGGTCGACTACATCTTCAATAAGCCCATCTTCATACAGGGTATGCTCATTAAAATATGAATCAAACGTTATACCGATACGCTTCAAGGTGGCATCAATATCGGCGAAGATCGCCTTTTCCGCCACCTCTTTAAAAAAAAGCACATCCTTGTCTTTGTGGGCATCACCGGATTCCTCTATCAACTTGCGGGCAATATCGTATATGTAATCACCCTGATAGCCATCTTCAGGGAACTCATATTCGAGGCCAAGCAAGTCGCGATAACGCGCCTTGGTGGATGCACCAAGAACCCGCATCTGGCGACCGGCATCATTGAAATAATATTCACGCCGGACATCATAGCCCACGGCGGATAACAGCCGGGCAATGGAATCGCCCAGAATGGCATTTCGGCCATGACCAACACTGAGCGGTCCGGTGGGATTTGCGCTGACAAATTCAACCAGCACCTTTTGGCCCTCACCGAATTCCGCCCGGCCGAAATCATCACCTTGTTGAAAAATCTCCGACAGCGCCGAAGTCCAGACAGCCCTGTTGAGGAAAAAATTGACAAATCCCGGTCCGGCAATCTCTACACGCTCAAGCAGCCCGTCGTCTGCATGACAAAGTTCAACCAGCTCGGTTGCCACTTCCCTGGGATTTCGTTTTTCCAGCCCGGCAACAACCATGGCCAGATTGGTGGAAAAATCGCCCTGCCCTTCCCGTTTCGGAACTTCAAGCGTATAACGGCCCTGGGCGGCATCACTCCAGTATCCCTGTTCGATACCCCGATGAAAACAGCTGTCAAGCCGTTGCTGTACTTGTGATTTAATCATTCTCTGTACGTAAAAAGTTCTGATTCCTTTTATATAAAAACCTATATTCTGCAGTTATTCCTGTGTAGGGACGAATTTATTCGCCTGTTTTGTCACACGACCATTCCGGCATTATGGCGGCTAAAGCCGCCCTTGCCAGTGTTTGGGATTGCGGGCAAGGCCCGCCTTAGACAATAATGCAAAGCGTCGATTATTTTTTAAAAAAAATATAGACGGCAAGCGCAACCAGGATAACCGCAAATATTTTTTTAAAGCTTTCCGTTGAGATATGTTCGATCAAACGGGCGCCGATCTGGGCCCCGACTATACCGCCAATGCCAAGGAGAATGCCATACTTAAAATCTACATGCGCAAGTTTATTATGGGCAACCAGGGCGGATATGGCTATCAGCAAAAT
>WGCP01000461.1 GCA_015493715.1 Desulfobulbaceae bacterium | reverse complement strand
TTGGCTGTCCGCCTTGTATACTGCTCGTCCCGCCACCACTTCGAATTGAGCAGCGCCTCACGGGCCTCAAGATGCTTGGCCTCACTGACCGGCACCATGGGCGTTTTCCAGGAGATTCGGTCCGGGGTGATGGTAAAGACGGCATAGCGCATGGGATGGGAGTTCAGTGACGGTACGACAAAATAGGTGACCTTGTTCAGCTCCCGGGCATGGAGGCCAATATGGCGATGTCCGGAAATGGCAACCGGTGTGGACTCAATATTTTGTTCGAGAACGGCCCGGACATCGGGCGCGTTATCGACGCAAAACCATTTCTTCGGCCCGCCGCGCAGCTCGTCCACTGTCCAAGGAATGAAGTTATGATGCATGAAGACAATATGTACCTGCCCCTTATGCGTTGCGAGTTGCTGATCAAGCCAGTGCAGCTGTTCCTCGGGAAGATTGCCGCCCCAGTTTTTTGCCGCCGGACGACAGGCGTCAAGAGCCAGCATCCGCAGGCCTGGAACAATGTCCCGCGCATAATAATGCTTGCCCGAACCATCATAGCCGTGACCATTGAAAAACTTGACAAAATCGTCGGTGGTCATGTAATGGAATCCTTCCCGACGTTTCTCGGGCTTGCTCGGTTCATAGTCGTGGTTGCCGCTGACAACAAAACTCCTGGTTTTCAGTGTCCTCAACGCGTCCCGGACAACCTGAGCATTTTCCACCTCCCCATCCTGGAGCAGATCGCCGTTGGCCATGACAAAGGCAAGGTCGTCTTCCCTGTTGAGCTCAGCCACCGAACGCTGAAGACATTCAACGCTGTAGGCGCTCATTTTCATTTTATTTTCACCCTTTATATCAACATGGGGATCAGAGATCACCCCAAAACGAACCGGCTGAAAAGGTGTGGCTGAAGGGTCGGCAAATACTTTACTGCCGGTATTCATGGCAATGGTGGCCCCTAAAAGCGCCAGGCTTCCTCTTTTGATAAAATCACGTCTGCTCAGGGTCTGCATGGATTCGTCCTCCAAAAAAATGTTCTGGAACAGCAACTTAAACCTAAATTGAGTGACTCAGGTTAAACA
Organism: Desulfobulbaceae bacterium; assembly: GCA_015493715.1. Lineage (GTDB taxonomy): Bacteria > Desulfobacterota > Desulfobulbia > Desulfobulbales > Desulfobulbaceae > DRLX01. The sequence goes on along the minus strand of WGCP01000461.1, from coordinate 11,342 downwards.
ATACTGCCTGTAGCGGCGTAGCCGATACTTGTACCAGACGAATATTACAAACAGGTTAGCAAATGATTTCATGATTGTTAGTTTGAAGCTTACGGCAAAATAGAACCATAGCGTGAGAAAACAGATGAATCTCATGGATGGCTACCGGCGGGGATCCACGTTGTTCACAGGTGGATTAACGAAGTTTTAATGTAAACCTGATCAGAACCTAATGGAGTGCATGTAGTTTTACGCTATTTACCATTACAGCAAATAAATCGACCATCAAAAACATCCAACTCCATGCCAGTGTCCATGCCAAAAAAGAAAATTCTGTTTCTCATGTCGGATACCGGGGGCGGCCACCGGGCATCGGCCCGCGCTATTAAAGAGGCCATAGAATATCTCTATCCCGATAGCTTTGAAACAGTTATCGAAGATGTCTGGTCACATCACATGCCCTGGCCGATACGGTTGATGCCCGACACCTATTGCTGGATGACCGGCCCGGGCAAACCCCTGTGGGCCATGCTCTGGAAACTGACCTCCTACCAAAGCCTGCAGAATGCCATGTTCGGTTTTTTTCTCCCATGGTCAAGTCCAGTGTCGCCCGCTACATTGGATCGCTCAAGCCGGATTTATGCGTATCCGTCCATCCTCTGATGAATCATCTCGGCCTTAAATGGCTCGACCATGCCGGACTGGATATTCCCTTTATCACCGTGGTGACGGATATGGTCAGTTTTCATCCCTCCTGGATCTGTCCCCGGGTTGATCGCTGTCTGGTGCCCACGGAAGAGGCCAGACAAAGGGCCATAGGTTATGGAATGCCCACGGAAAAACTTGCCGTGCATGGTCAGCCGGTAGGGTTGAAGTTTACCCGCCTGGACGGTGACAAGGGACAGCATAAAAGCCGGCTGGGCCTTGATCCGGCCCGACCGGCGGTGCTCCTGCTCGGAGGGGGTGAGGGCCATGGACAGATGTATCGTATTGCCCGCCGCATAGCCTCGACAACCGGTAACGCCCAACTGCTGATAGTGGCTGGGCGCAACGCCAAACTGAAGAAAAAGCTGGACAGGGTCAACTGGGAGATCTCCACCAGGGTCTTTGGTTTTGTGGACACCATGCCCGAGTTGATGGCTGCCGCCGATGTCCTGATCACCAAGGCGGGACCCGGTACGATCAGCGAGGCGTTCATTGCCGGTTTGCCGCCGATTTTATCCGGCTATATTCCCGGGCAGGAAACCGGTAATATTCGCTATGTACAGGAAAATCGGGCCGGTGTCTATGCACGAACCAGCAGAGGGGTTGTCAGGGTGGTTCGGGAATGGCTTGAGGAAGCCAATCCTGTCCTGCAGGAACTTGCGGCCAATGCCGCCTGCCTTGCCCGGCCCAATGCCGCCCTCGACATAGCCGTTGATATCTGCCGGTTTTTATAAGTAACTTGCATGGAGCAGCTTTGTTTCGATCTTTCCGGGCGAATCGCCTCGCTTACAGGCATTAAGTATGTATTTGTTTTCCTGGCCGTCTTTGTCGAGGGGCCGCTGGCAACGGTTGTTGCCGCAGCTATTGCCGCAGGAGGCGCTCTCAGGCCGGGTCCGGTTTTCCTGGCCGCAGCCCTGGGAAATCTCAGCGCCGATATCAGCTGGTACACCCTTGGCTACCTGGGCAGACACGCCCGCCTGCTGCATCGATTGCCCTGGTTACGCAACCAGGAAAAAACAATTCGCAAAGCGGAAGACAAGATGCGGCGGCACGGTATTCGCCTCCTTATTTTTGCCAAACTCTGGTTCGGCATTGTTGCCGTGCCTGTTCTGATTGCGGCTGGATTAATCCATCTTTCCTGGTTCCGGGTGCTGCCGACTCTGCTATTTTGCGAGATTGTCTGGACGGGCCTCCTGGTCTTTTCCGGCTACCACCTGACCAGTTATCTCGGCAGTATTGAAAATATCCTGACCCGCTCCACCCTGATCGGCGTGACCGGAATTGGTTGTGTGGCCGGCATCTATCTTCTTCGCCGGAGCCTTCCCGGTCTGCTTGAAAACGGCAGGGAATACAAACAATGAAGATCATGCTGGCCGGACAGGCGTATTTCCGGGAGGACAACGGACAGGCGGTTTTCACGGTCCGGATTGCCCGGGGACTGGCAGCGGCCGGTCACCAGGTATTGGCGCTGGCGCCAAACGATGAGGGAAAGCCCGGCCCTGTGAAGGACAAGGCAGTGCAGGTGTGGAAGATAGCAACCCTGGCCCTGCCCCATAACGTCAACATTTCCCTGTTTCCGGGACGGGAAATAAAGAAGGCGCTTCTCTGTTTTTCTCCCGATATCATTCACCTGCAGGATCATTATTTTATATGCCGGGCGCTGTTTCGCGCCGCGACCGCCAGGGCCATCCCCGTTGTCGGCAGCAATCATTTCCTGCCTGACAACCTGACCGCCAATCTTCCTGTGCCGGCAATTTTCAAGCGTCCTGTAAATTATTTCCTCTGGCAGCACATGCTGCTGCTCTACAACAGGCTGGCAGCGGTTTCCACCCCGACAAAGACCGCCGCCGCCATACTGGAACAACAGGGAATACTCCCCCCGGTCACACCTGTTTCCTGCGGGATTGATACCAGTCGCTTTCATCCCCTTGCTCCCGGACAACGCGCAGAACCACGCATACAATTTGGTCTTGATCCGGAGGCGATCGTCTTTATCTTTGTCGGCAGGCTGGACAATGAAAAAGGGCTTGAGATTGTGGTTCGTGCTTTTGCCCGACTGAAAAATCCCGATGCCTGCCTGGTCCTGGCCGGACGGGGAAGCCTGGCCGGCCATCTGAAAAACCTGTGCCGCTCGCTTGGGATTGAGCGCCAGGTTCGCTTTCCCGGCTACATCCAGGAAAAAGACCTGCCCCGGCTGCTGGCTGCGGCGGATTGCTTTGTGATGGCCGGGTTTGCCGAGCTCCAGTCCATCGCCACCCTGGAGGCCATGGCCTGCGGCCTGCCGGTGCTTGCCGCCAATGCCCGCGCTCTGCCGGAACTGGTGGCCGATGGTGAAAATGGGTTCCTGTTTACTCCCCACAGTGTGGAATCTCTGTACGGGGTCATGAAAAAATTTCTCGCAGCGACCACACTATGGCAACAGTGGGGAGAAAACAGCCGCGAAAAGGCCCGCCGGCATGCCATTGAAAACACTGTCCAGGCTTTTGAGCGCTGGTACACAACCATTTGCGGAAATCAGGAAGACGGCCCAGCCCGAAATAAACAATGATAGTGTTCTCCGGCCCCGGACACAAAGGCAGAGATTTTTTTGTAATGTAATAAAAAAATAACTGTTTTCAAACCGAGACTGAACATACATGAGGTAATACATCACCTGTCTTATGGGTGCCTTGTGGAAATAAATGTAAAGACAGGCCAAACCCGTCGCAAGGCGGGGACGGAAAGCCACGGATCCAGGTATGGATAGCCGGGTTGCACAGCGTGCGGCCCGGCTTTTTTTATTGTGCCGAACAGATGCAGGTTCCCATGCATTTTTTGCATGGTTTTATGGACAACACAAAAATATATCTGATTACCCACAAAGCTAAGCCCCTTTCAAAATTCGCTGAGGGCATGGCTCTGTACGCAGTGCAACGTAACAAAATCGTGGCATCATCTGGCGCAGATCGAAGCGACGGTTAAAGCGGTAACAATATTCAGCAAGATAACGAGAGAAGTGGTGTTCGCTGATAGCATGGAAACATCCATGAATAGATCGTTTTACGTTACTGATGATAGTGTTGACCCATTTAAATTCAGGGAGTTCAACACTCTCCGGACCTCCTCCGGTGATAATAGCTGTATGGGCAAATCCATTTTCAGCAAGTACCCTGAAGCAACTCAACCCATCAGACACAACCGTACTTTCTGTGCTCAGGTGTTCCTGTGCCCAGGATTGTATAGCTTCTTTGGAGAAAGAGGAAATTTGACTGAACCTCATGGCAACGGGATGCCCATCTTTATTTGTTGAAACCGCGGCAACGAAAGGGATTTTTCCAGTAGCACCTCGGCCACGTTTGCCATCTCGTTTTTTGCCGCCCCAATAGGCGTCATCCATTTGGATAAAACCAGTAAGAGGTTTGCTGTCATCTCGTTCTTTCATTACTTGTTGTATTTTGTGCTTTATGAGCAGAGCACTATTGTATGAAACACCGATAGTCCGCTTAAGGCTCAGGGCAGATACGCTGATTTTCGACTGTGTTATATGGTAAATAGCAAGAAACCAAGTGGTTAATGGGAGCTTGGTGGATTCAAAGATGGTTCCGGCTGTAACAGATGTCTGGGCATGACACCGGTTACATTGAAACAGGAGGCGGGTCTTTAACACACAGTACTTGTCGTGACCACACACCGGACAAGAAAATCCTTGTGGCCATCTCCACCGAATAAGTGCCTGGCGGCACTGATGTTCAGTGCCGTATTGTGAAAAAAATTCTTGCAAACTGAAACCCTGCTGAAACTGAATTTTGTTTTTTGCCATGATCGTCCCCCATATTAAGTTGCTTTGAGGGTATGTTAGCATAGTGGGCTTCTCACATAGTGACAGCCCCCTTAAAAAAAACATGGCTTAGCTTTGTGGGTAATCAGAAAAATATATAACCCAAAAAAGGAGAGGACAAATGTACAACGAAATGAAAAAATATCTTATTGCCGGAACCACCGCCCTTGTTTTCGGTGGCTGTATTGCGGCATCCTCCCAGGCGGCATTTCTGACCTGGGATCCGACCACCAACAATGTGGAGGTCGGAGAAACCTTTAACGTCAACATCTTTGTCGGCGGCTTACAGGCGACGGAAGATCTGGCCGGACTTGACATTGACGCCCTGTTTGATAACAGCATACTCGATTTTTTGGGATATACCCTGTATGACGGCCTGGGCGATATTGCCTCGGGCGATGCCGAAGACTGGAGCGATGGTGACGACGGGTACGGTACCGTCAATCTCACGGAAGTATCCTACCTGTTTGATCTTTCCTCCCAGCAGGATGCTTTCATGCTGGCGACCCTTTCCTTCATCGCGACCGATATCGGCGCATCACCCCTGTCTTTTGGTGATGTTGATCTCTCCGATGCCAATGGTGATCCAATTGCCTATTGGGGCAATGTTCCCGGCACTGTGGATATTACATCTACCGCGCCGGTGCCGGAACCCGCCACCATGCTGATGTTCGGCACCGGTTTGATCGGCCTGGCCGGTTTACGCCGCAGCCGAAAAGAACAGAGATAAAGCATCATGGCTGGACCATATTTTACCGCCCCAGCCACAACAAACGATGAAAATAGTCCGAAAGGACACAGCTGCGTGGGCTATTTTCGGATAAACGACAATAGATCCCCGATAACAGCCCTCGGGGATGACGGGTAAAGAGGACGGGTCCTTTTATTTCATTGCCGGACTCAAAAATGCACATCTTATCCGTCATCCCCGCGAAGGCGGGGATCCAGGCCCACAGGCAGTACGTCCCAGGCAGAACACCGGTCCATGAGGGCACCGGATCGGCGTCTCTTCGTGGGCGATTTTCAGATAAACCAGCATGGCTGGACCATATTTTACCGCCCCAGCCACAACGAATGATGAAAATAGTCTGAAATAACACAGCTACGTGGGCTATTTTCAGATAAACGAGAATCACCAGACATACGTTTGGTGATTACGATTTTTTCAAGAGTCCCTGCCAAGGATATCTGATATCCCGGCAGGGACTTTTATATATTTTATATGAAGATACGGAGGCAACATGAAAAGTTGTACAAAAAAATATATTCAATCGCTGGCGCTTGCCGCTGTCCTGCTGCCGGCAACCGCCGGCCTGTGCCGGGCGGGAGCGCTTGATCTGCGTTTGATCCACATGAACGATATCCATTCCCACCTTGCCGGAGAACAGACGAGCCTCATGTTCAACGGCGTAAAGACCTATGTCGAACGGGGCGGCATGCCGAGGGCGGTCACCAAAATCAGCCAACTGGCCGCTGAACAGCCAAATCACCTCATCCTGAACGCCGGAGATACCTTCCAGGGAACCCTCTATTACACCCTGTTTCAGGGAGAGGCCACTGCCGCGATGATGAACCAGGTTGCCTGGGACGCCATTGAACTGGGCAACCATGAGTTTGACGACGGCGATGCCCATCTCGACGCCTACCTTGACAGCATAGACAGTGACATTATCGCCGCCAATGTGGTGCCCGATGCCGGCAACGTCCTTGCCGGGAAATGGACGCCATATCTCATTAAGGAAATAGAAGGAGAACAGGTTGGAATCATTGGTATCGATGTCAGGAAAAAAACTGTGGAATCATCCCGGCCAAGTGATGAAATCACCTTTCTTGACGAGGTCGAAACAGCCCGCCGATATGTCGGTGAACTGGAGGAACAGGGCATTGATAAAATTATTCTTCTCAGCCATTTCGGCCTTTCCCGTGACCTGGACCTGGCCCGGCAGGTAAACGGCATCGACGTCATTATTGATGGCGATTCCCATTCCCTGATGGGTGATCTGTCAAGCCTTGGTCTGCCCTTTTCCCATCCCTATCCGGAACAGGTTCTCTCACCCGCCAATGAACCGGTCTGCATTGCCCAGGCCTGGGAATATGCCAAAATGGTGGGCAGCCTTGATGTTCATTTTGATGACAACGGTCTGGTCACGAGTTGCAATGGCAACTCGACCATGCTCCTTGGCGATTCCTTTCGACAAAAGGATGGCAGCGGCAACAAGGTTGAGGTGGATGCCGCCACCCGTGCCGAAATCGAACAGACCATCAACTCGCTTGCCAATGTCGACATTGTGGCCGAGGACCAGGACACGGTCAATGTTCTTCGCGCATATCAGAATCAGGTTGATCAGCTTAAATTCCAGGTGGTCGGTCAGGCGGCGGAAGAATTAAACCATGTCCGCATACCCGGACGGGATTATCTGGGAAACAGCGGCACGGATTTTCCGCTTGGCAGCGAAATAGCGCCCCTGGTTGCCAAGAGTTTTTATGATCTGAGTCTGCGCGCCGATGCCTGTATTCAAAATGCGGGCGGGGTTCGAATTAACGTTTCGGAAGGTGACATCACCATTGATACAGCCTACAGCCTGCTGCCCTTTGCCAATACACTTTTTGAAATCGAGATGAAGGGCAGCGAGATCAAACAGGTCCTGGAGGACGCCATCAGTAATTATTACGACAACGGCGGCTCCACCGGTTCTTTTCCCTATGCCTATGGCCTCAGGTATGACATTGATATGAACATGCCGATGAACGCGCGCATAGGCGCTCTTGAAATCAGAGACAGAGAAAGCGGGGCCTGGTCACCGGTTGACCCGGACAACATGTATGTCATTGTCACCAACAGCTATATTGCTTCGGGCAAGGATGGATACACGACATTTAAAAGCGTTCAGGAGGAGCGAGGCCCCGGGGTAGACACCTATCTTGACTATGCCATGTCCTTTGTTCAGTATGCCGAGCAGCTTGCCCGGCAGGGAAAGGAAATGGCGCCGCTGCCCGCAGAGGAACACTGCATCAAGAGCTATAGAGCGGCAACACCTTCCATCCACCTGCAGGTTAAAGGCAGTTACCAGACAGGTATCTTTGATAAAAGTGCCGCTGAAATTGTGGCCTATGACCCGGCAGGCAAGCGGCTTTTTGTCACCAATGCCGCTGAAAACAGCATTGATGTGCTCGATATACATGATCCGGAACATCTGGTCAGAAACATGCGCATCGACCTCTCCCCCTACGGAGCAGTACCCAACAGTGTGGCCGTATATAATGGTCTTGTCGCCGTGGCCGTGGAAGCCGATCCCAAGCAGGCCCCCGGTTGCGTGGTCTTCTTTAAGACCGACGGAACCTTTCTCAAGCAGGTTCCAGTGGGCAGCCTGCCGGACATGCTGACATTTACCCCGGATGGACGCAAAGTGCTGGTGGCCAACGAAGGTGAACCCAACGATGCCTATACCGTTGATCCCGAAGGATCAGTGTCCATCATTGATATCGCCCGCGGCGTGACCCGGGCCAGGGTACGGACCGCGACCTTTACCGTTTTTAACGGGCTGGCCGACGAGCTGCGCAGGCAGGGTGTACGGATATTTGGTCCGGAAGCAAGTGTGGCCCAGGATCTTGAGCCCGAATACATTGCAGTATCCCCTGATTCACGCACCGCCTGGGTGAGCCTGCAGGAAAACAACGCCCTGGCCGAACTTGATCTAAAAAATGCCCGTATCACCGACATCACCCCCCTTGGCGTAAAAGACCATGGACTTGCCGGTAACGGCATGGATGGCTCGGACAAGGACAAAAAAATCAAGATCAAACCCTGGAAAAACCTGTTTGGTATGTATCAGCCGGATGGCATTGCCGCCTTTATCGTCAACGGCCAACGATACGTCATCACTGCCAACGAGGGTGATTCGCGCGATTATGAAGGATTTTCCGAAGAAAGCAGAGTGGGTAAACTGACCCTTGATCCCGCTGCATTTCCGGATGCGGAAACCTTGACCGGCAAAAAACAGCTTGGCCGGTTACAGGTAACCACCACCAAGGGCGACATTGATGGGGATGGGGATTACGACGCGCTCTACAGCTTTGGCGGCCGTTCGTTTTCCATCTGGCGTCAGGACAATGAATCGTTACAACAGGTTTATGACAGCGGCGACATGATCGAGAGGATAACGGCTGCCGTATATCCAGATGATTTCAATGCCAATGACGATAAAAACAACAGCATGGACAAACGCAGTGACAATAAAGGGCCCGAGCCGGAAGGGGTGACCCATGGTATTATCCGGGGCCGTCATTTTGCCTTTATCGGTCTTGAGCGAATCGGCGGCATCATGGTGTTTGATGTCTCCCGGCCCGACGTTCCCGTCTTTATCCAGTATATCAACAACCGCGACTTTGGCGGTAATCCTGAAAACGGTACCGCCGGTGACCTGGCGCCGGAGGGCTTAACCTTTATCCCGGCCCTTGACAGCCCGACCGGTGAGCCCATGCTGGCGGTGGCCAACGAGGTGAGCGGAACGACAACCCTCTTTGCAATAGACACCAGCAATCTTCCCGAGCCCATGCCCGGCGACCTGAACAATGACGGTAGCGTTGATCGCATGGATTTGCAGGTACTCAGGCTATATCTGCGCCGATCAGCCTCTGTTTTTCCCGAGTGTGACCTGGATGGAGACGGCCGCATTACCATTGGCGATGCGAGAAAACTGGCTGTCATGATACGAAGTGGGAATAAGTAATTGGTGTTTTGTTTCCTCAGGCCAGGTCCATCGCCAATGATCAGGCTTTAACACATCTTATGATCGTAATCTAACAGGGCTGTAATGATGGACTAACAATTGGGCGCTATCATATACCCAATGTGAAACAGCTTTTCGCATTTTCTCTTTCTCTCAGAAGCCGGTCCGTTGTGGGCCGGCTTCTTTTATTGTCCCCATTTGATTGTCCTGCCGCCGGGACAAAGATAACAGCGGGAATGTTCAGAAGTGAAATAATCGACAGGGAAGAGGCCAACGGCGTCACCGGCGGAACCACCTGCTTGAAAGAGTGATGGTCGATGATTACCTGCAGGTCGAAAACCGGTCCGTGTACCAGAGGGGGGCAAAGAATTGACTATCATGCAAACATGTTCAAGTCGTTACCAGGCTGCCTGCAGGCCTGTATACCTGACAATTACCCTTAACGTCTGTTGCCAAACCACCTGTCGTGGAGATCATTGAGGTATCCTTCTTCGCTCAGGCCGAGGAGAGCCCTGTTCAGACGTTCCCTGAGCGGACTGTTCTCCGGCAGGGCAATGCCGTAATCCTGGGGGGAAAATGTCAGTGGCAACACCTCAACGTTTTGTTGTCTGCTGATTTTTGCGTAATAGAGCAGTCGTGGCCGGTCATGGACGATTGCATCAATCCTGCCGCTTCGCAGCCAGGCATAAGCGGTCTCGAGCCGGTCAAAGGCAACTTCAATACTGCCCAGTTTTTTAATATAGTCCTGACTTGTGGAGCCGTTGACCACTCCCACCCGTCGTTCAATGAGGTCCCTTGGCCCGCTGATACCGGACTGTATTTCATGAATGGTAATATCCGAAGCAAGTTTTGCGGTTGCATAGGCAAAGAGAGGCAGGGCGCTGAGTACCAGAAAAATGACCAGTAATCGACCCTGCCAGCTTTTCGCCACCTTGTCGCCGTACCCGATCGTGCTTGCCGTTACAATAGCCCAATATATCCCTTCAAGCACTCCCGGTAGATATCGTTTGTCAAATGAGAGAGGTTCATCGTCGTGCCGACGTTCAAAAAACCAGATGAGATGACCGGCAATCAGCAGCACTACAAAGAGGAAACCGATCATTTTCATTTTATGCGGGGTGAGCAGAGAACGAAAAAACCGACCGGTTGAAAATGACCTTTTTTTCAGCACCAGGATGCCCAGCCCTGTATGAAAATAGGGATAGGTGAAATCAATCAGTTCTTCTCTCTGCTGGGTAATAGAGAGCGCGCCAAGAGCGACATCAACCCGTTTTCCGGTAATATCCTCCAGGGCGCCGGTGATCGTTTTGGAAGCCACAAAACGATACTTGAGATCCAACCTGTCCGCCAGAGTTCTCCAGAGGTCGATTGTAAATCCCCGGGGATTTTTTCCATCCAGAATAACAAATGGTTCAGTGGGATAAATACCGATAAAAAGAGGATTTTCAGACGCTCCTACAGGCCTGACCAGCACTATTGCAACAATGAAAAAAATACAGAGCATTCTGTGAGAAAAAAGCCGAACGTCTGTCTGCCGTGATTGTACGTCATGTGGGGAAGAAGCGGATATCATTAGCGCCCGTGATTATGCTGATTGATAAATTTTTGATCATAACATCCCGTTGTCAGGATACCTTTAGAAAATTGTCATGATTTGGTTACAGCGTGCTAACTGATAAATAACACGACCCGAATACTGTCTTAATCTTGTCCGGCTACTGTTCATTTGTAGAATAAGCCGTGATCAGGCACCTTGTTCCGGCGCCTGGTCGCATCGGCACATGGGCAATCAATAGACGGCGGACAGTTTTGCGATCCCACGAATCTTTACTTGTGAGATTCTGGAGCGCCATTGCATCTGTTCCATTTCTTCCATTATCATGACTACGAACACCTGTACTTTTTTGTTCGTTGTCCTGTTGGGCTTGCAGCTAACAGGACAGCCAGCCCTTGCCGCTACCCACCGGGAGAAAATTCTCTACCGGATTGATTTTACAAAAATCAGCGTCAATACCCGACAATGGTTACAGACCTATGGTTTTCGACTGCACAAAGAAATGACATCCGGCGGGGATATCCAGCTGTCTGGAGACAAGGAGAAGGGGCTGGTC
>WGCP01000460.1 GCA_015493715.1 Desulfobulbaceae bacterium | reverse complement strand
GTTCCTTGATGACCTCGTAAAAAGTCCAAACAATGCTTCCTTAAATCTCTATTGAAATCATCGGACCATGGTTATCGGCACAATGGTGGAGGTATCCTTTTGTATGACTCTTGCCTCCCAGAGAGGACAGCCACGACGGATACATTCCTTATTCGTCTGGTATTGATTACAATGAAGTTTCGTTTCCGCCTCAAGTGAGCAACCAAAATATTGTTCGGATAATTCAGCGGTACGATTAAGAGTAAGCCAGGTTTCCCGTTGACAGCATCGTCCCCCTGTAATTTTTGCAATCGTTGCGAGAATATCAGCGGTAAAGGCCTGCGCCTGTTGCCGTGGATGAGGCGTAAGCGGAGTGGCATCAAGAAAAAGAGATACGGCAATACCGGCTCCGATGGCTGCGCCGCAGCTTCCCCAGAAACCGCAGGCACCGCCGGGTACCTTGGCCCCACGGTCAATTCCCGCCAGGATATCTTCATCATTTACCCGGCCGCCGCTGTTGCGCAGGGCGGTAAGAATAACACCGGGTATCATGGCATGATGTTCGGGTCCATGCATGGGAACGGACGGGTGACTTCTGATGGTGAGCAGCAGGCGGAGTAGATCTTTTTCCCGGCTTTGAAGACAAATATGACGGATGACCTCTATAGCCTCCTGCTGATGACAGCCATCACATATATAATGGCCCTGTACACAGTCACTGTTGCTTAATTCAACCTTGCCGCAGAAATGGCAGGTCCGTTTTTCGGCCTCGTTACTGTAGACAAGTTCCTCACCGCAGACCATGCAGCCGCTGTTATGCCGTTTGATGGGAACAGCACGTTTTCTTTTTTTCGGTGCGGTTGTTTCCGGAGCAACCTCGCAACAACACGGCTCCTGTTTGATATTAACAACAGCCCCTGTATCATCAAAAATAAAAAAGGAATCATTAAGGTTTTTTGTTTCACTTTCAGGCAGGGTGGTGATATGACCGCGTTGAAGCATGGAACCGGATTCGGCCATCAGGGCCGGATGTGGCCCCCGGTAGGCAACACGGACGGGGGTATCATTCATGGTAACAGCCGGTTTTCTCGCTTCATAGGTCAGGGAGTAAAAACTGTTGCCCATGACCTCTCTATAGGGGAAACGTTTATGGAGAAAAATAGTGACAAAACCGCAATCTTCGAGCATTTGCAGAAGACTGTCCTGTTGCATGGCCCCGCCGAGGCATTCTCCCCGCCAGCGGCTGGAATGACCGACGGCACCATTGACGGGAACATCGGTGACTATATCAGCAACGATCAACCGGCCGCCCGGTTTGAGGACCCTTAGAATTTCAAGATAGGTCGAGCGTTTATCCGGACTGAGGTTGATAACGCAATTGGAGATGACCACATCGGCACTTGCATCCTCAACCGGGATATCTTCAAGAAATCCCTTGCGAAATTCAACGATATCATAGCCAAGATCGGTGGCAACCTCTTTTCTTGATGCCTCGGCAAGGGCAAGCATATCATCGGTCATGTCAATACCGATAACCCTGCCGGTCGGTCCCACCTCACGCGCCGCCAGAAAACACTCAACCCCTGAGCCTGAGCCGAGATCAAGGACGGTTTCTCCTATGGTGGGCGCTGCATCTTTTACCGGGCTGCCGCAGCCGTATGAATGGTCTTTAGAAGATTGCGGGATAAAGGTATCCAGGGTACCAGCCGGTGCCTGGGGATTTTGTATATCCGTATTGGTATTTTTTGCAGCTGCAGCGTAGAATTCACGCACTGAACTGTGTCCATCAGCGCCCGATAGCGAAATAACACAGTTACAGTGGGTCAATACAACTTCATTTCCTTCATCCTGGGGACAGTCATAACGGACATCTCCCATACGAAGCCGGAAAACACCTTGGTCCGGGTAGGACTCGGCCTGTTCGGCAATCAGGGCAAGCATGAGTTGTTCATAGAGTGGTAGATAGGGATCATGGCCGACAAAGGTATGACCGTTGATCCAGGAGTGATCAGGGTCGCCGCCACCGGTCAGGAGGGCAAAAGAAGTATTTCGCCTGGTTTCATCATCAAGGACGGAGGTGTTGCGTATCCGCTGAAGAACGGAACTTTCCGTAAACACACGCTCAAGACCGTTTGTCAGGTCACCACAGACCAGCTCATCAACACGCACCAGGGCCGGAGAAGGATATATTTTTCCGTCCGGTCCGACGGCCATGGATTCCCATCCCATATTGCTCAGATCATGCCGGGTGCCGGACAGGGTGAATATCTGGGATTTCAATCCTTCAAGGTTATCAATGGAAAGATCATACCGGCGGCAGACCGCAGCAGCTTCGATAATAGTCGGTAACAACAGTTCAGGATCAATAAATTGTTCGCTGTTTCCCTTGCCGCGGATGAAGTGAAACATGAAATGAATGCCACTTGCTCCCATGGATGCCGCTTCCTCGGCAATTTCCGGGAGTTGTTCGGCATTGGTTTGGTTGATGGCGACTGAAATTGTGAGTGGAACATTTTGGTCAACGGTTGCACCAATATTTTTCTTAAGACGCGCAAAACACCCTGTACCGCGTAGGTTGTCGTGGGTCTGTTTCAGGCCGTCCAGGCTGACCTGTAGGTGGAGACGTTGACCGTCAAGATAGTGAAGTTTTGCAAGGTTTTTTTTAAGAAGGAGGCCGTTGGTCAGGACTACTGCATGGGTGTCTGGATTTTGTTGCAGAACATGGGCCAGCACTTCAGGAAAATCCGGATAGACAAACGGTTCGCCGCCGGTGAAGTAAAAGAGGCGGCAGCCGAGATCGTTTGCCTCTTTTATGGCATTATACAACAGTTCTCTATTAAGTGTAGTCTGCCTGGTGGGAGAGGCACCGAATAGACAATGACGACAGGCAAGGTTGCAGGTATCGGTAACATGAAACCAGAGTTCTTTTAAGGGACCAAGAGTAAGACTGTTGCTGCGGCCCTTATACGTTTTGGTTTGACAAGAAGTATGGGAAAATTCAAGTTGTTTATAGAGGTTTTGAGCCCTGTCGAAAGAACACCCCTGTTGCCGGCAAAATCGTTGAAGCGCTGCATCTTTATCATTCTCCCTTTGCAGGTGGATGAGTAACTGATCACAGAGGGTTGAGGGAACAAACCAGTCCGGAAGGGAAGGATTGATATATATAGGTGTACCTTCATATTCATGACGGTGTAATTCTGAAAAAAAATTCATAAAGTTAAATCCATTACAGGTGATTTCCCGGAGGATGGCAAAGATTCAATATCCAGAATATTGGGCGTATTTTCCTCTGCCTTCTCATGCGCCCGGAGGCGGTGGAGGAGTATTTTGTGCGTTGGTGGAAAATGTGATCTTGCGTCGTCGTTTGCGTTCATAGACAAGCAGGATGAACAGGGTGGCAAAGGGCTGGGTAAACAACACTCCAATACCTGTGGAATTTCCAATAGAGTTGATAATCAGAAAAACGGTGACGACGGCGATCTGTTCGCCGACCGGTGGTTCAAGAGCCATGCGGCTGCTGGTTTTAACGGCATCGATAAGACCCAGGCCCTGATCGGTCATAAGCGGTAGCATATAGAGACAGAAAAAACAGAGCGCAATGATGACACCGATACCGGGAAGTACCAGAATACCGAAACCGATACTCACCACGATTATAACGGCCACCAGAAAGGCCAGCAGAGGGAAAAACAGGCGCATTTGACCGAAAAGATCGCGAATTTCCGGTTTGCGTCCCTCTCTGATGAGCAGCAGGAGCGACTGCATGTAGCCCGCCGTTAACACCGGTGCCATAATCCCCAAAGAGACGACGGAAACGGCAATATAGACGAGGGTTGAAAGAATCAGGACCGGTAAATTGGCGACAAAGAGCTTCCAGCTCCTATTAAAAATGTCTTTAAAATCCATAATGAGTGCTCCAGTTATGAAATAGAGAGGAATTTCGTTTTACGTATCCTTTCGTTTTTCCTTTGTCGGGTGGAGAAGAAATTCCTTACAATATGCGTTGTACAAGTTTTCAATAATTATACCCTGATTACAACTCAGGCGGGCATTGTCGGCAACCCAAACAAAATGATGCATTCGCGGCTAAAGCCGCGAATAATTCGATTATAAAAATTGATCGTGGTGCCTGATTTTATCGCTTTTGGAAAAGAAGTTCGACCAGATTTTGCACTGTGGGAATACCATGAATATTCATGGCGCTTTTGGGAATTTTTTCCAGCCGTTTATAACTGGATTCCGGCATGAGGAAGGTCATAAATCCCAACCGGTCGGCTTCCCGCAGGCGCATTTCCATTTGACCGACAGCCCGTATCTCTCCGGCAAGGCCTATTTCCCCGCACACGGCTGTTGTCGGATCCACCACTTTTTCAAACAGACTGGAGAGCAGGGCAACGACCACTCCCAGATCCAAGGCAGGTTCGTCGATACGAATACCACCGGCAATGTTGAGAAAGATGTCATGATCAAAGAGAGTCAGTCCCAGTTTTTTTTCCAACACAGCAGTGAGAAGGGCCAGCCGCTGGGGATCGGCGCCGATTGCCGTTCTGCGGCCTGTGCCGAGGTTTGACGGGCTGACCAGTGCCTGCACTTCAACCAGGATCGGGCGGGTTCCTTCAATACTCGGCATTACCACGGAGCCTGGTACGTTGACCGGACGCTCGGCAAGAAACAGGGCCGACGGGTTTTCCACCTCGGCCAATCCTGATTCCTTCATCTCAAAGACCCCGATTTCGTTGGTTGAGCCGAATCTGTTTTTTACCGTGCGCAGAATTCGAAACGGCTGGCCCCGATCCCCTTCAAAATAGAGAACGGTATCCACCATATGCTCAAGAACCCTCGGTCCGGCAATGGCTCCATCCTTGGTTACGTGACCGACCAACAGAACCGGCAGATCCGAGGTTTTTGCCAGGGTTACCAGGCGGGCCGTCGATTCCCGCACCTGGGTAACCGATCCCGGTGCCGAGGAAGCGTCCCGGGTAAACATGGTCTGGATGGAATCAACTGCCAGAAGAGAGGGTGTCATCTCTGCAGCCATGGCCGCTATGGATTCCACACAGGTCTCGGTGGCAAGAAAAATATTCTTTTTGTCCAACACGTGCAGTCGTTCCGCCCGCATGGAGACCTGGCGGGCGGATTCCTCGCCGGTCACATAGAGGACCGAGCGTCGCTTCGTTGCAAGCGCTGCCAGCAGTTGCAGGATCAGGGTGGATTTACCGATACCGGGATCACCGCCGATAAGAACCATGGAACCGGGGACAATGCCGCCGCCAAGAACGCGGTCAAGTTCACCTATACCGCTGATCATTTTGTTATGTGCCGCAGTGTCCGAGGAGGAGAGTGGGCGGGGCCGGGGTATGGTTCCGGCGGCGGCCGTGGTTATGGCTGGTTGCTGTTCACTCAGGCTGTCCCATTGGCCGCAGTCCGGACATTTGCCCAGCCATTTTCGGCTTTGGTACCCACACTCCCCGCAGATAAAAAGAGGCGTATTTTTTATAATTCTCTCCTTGAAATGATTTTCGGTCTGTAGAGTAGTCAGTTCCTGTTCCCCGCACCCAAAAACCGGTGAACAAATAAACGAGTCTTTTGGGTTAGTGTATTTTCGATCGATCTCCCGGAGTCTCACGACTCCGCTTACGCTCGTTATACGAAAAATTTTACGCTTATCGGTTTCGAACAAAAAACCTATTAAATTAATGGACAGATAACTATCCAGGATTTTGTTCTAACAGATCAGGGATTTTTTTAGTCCAATTATGTGGTCTGATTTAATTGGATGGAAAAGGGACGCCGGTGAATGATTATATGGATTTTTACCGGATTTTACCCATAAATTGAAGGGAAAAAGAAAAAAATTTTGGTCGAATCAGGAATGGTACCCGGTTTTGTTATGGGTGTATGTTAATAATTATATTACATATAATCTTTTTGGGACTTTTTTATAAGTAAAATTTATAGCAGGTTAAATTATTTTGAATTTGCCTTAAATAATACCACCATGTAGCTTACTACGCTATTCATTTAACAATTGTAACAGGAGTAACGGAAATGACCGAAGAAGCTCTGCATACCGGTTTTGTTCATCAGATGTCGGCGCCTCCTGATCCGGGACTGGTTGCCGACGGTTTTATGCTGTCCGTGTTTATTATTCTGGGGGTAGTCTTTGCCATAGCGCCTCTAGTGGCCTGTTATCTTCTCTCTCCCCGTGCAAAAAATAAGTATATAGGGAGTATTTACGAATGTGGAATGCCGGCGTTCGGCGAGGCGATTTCCGCCCGCTTCGGTGTTTTCTACTACATGTATGCTCTTATTTTTATAGTTTTTGAAGTTGACGTGCTTTACCTCTTTCCCATCGCCCGTATTTACAGGCAGGGAGTTGGTATAACCGGTTTTATCGACGTGATGTTTTTTGTTTTCATCTTATTTATGGCGATTGTTTATGCCTGGAAAAAAGGAGTCTGGAAATGGGAGCGGGAAGCACTATCCCTCCGATAATTCATTTTGCCCAGCTGGAAAAGATTTTCAATCAGGCACGGGCAAATTCGTTGTGGCCATTGACCTTTGGTCTGGCCTGCTGCGCCATTGAAATGATGCATGCCGCCGGTCCCCGTTTCGATTTTGATCGATTTGGCGCAGGCGTTTTCAGGGCAACGCCCAGGCAGGCGGATGTCATGATTGTCGCCGGCACGGTTACCAAAAAAATGGCGCCCACGGTTGTTCGTCTCTATGAACAGATGCCGGCACCGAAATGGGTGATTGCCATGGGAAACTGCGCCATATCGGGTGGGCCGTTCAAACTGGATTTCAACTATAACGTTGTTGAAGGTGTGGAACGACTCATTCCGGTTGACGTGTATATTCCCGGATGCCCACCCCGGCCAGAGGCCCTGATTGAGGCATTTTTGAAGCTGGAAGAAAAGTTGACCGGAAAACGAAGATTCCAGGATGCCCCTGTTATTCCAAGGAGAACCGAAGATGGAGACGACTAATCCCCTGCAAAGAGCGCTGGATAAGGTCGGTATTGAGTATCAGCCGACGGAATTTCCCAACAGCGGCCTGCACTGTTCGCTCGTGCTTGAAAAAGAACAGATCCAACCTCTGGCCAGGGCGCTGGCCGGAGGCGGTTTTTTTATCGAAACGGTGACGGCGGTTGATAAGATAAAAGACAAGGTTTTTGAGTGTATATACCTCTTTAATCATTATGAAGAATCCTTGCGTCTGTTGATCAGAATTTCCCTGCCCCGCAGCAGGGCCGTTCAACCTTCCATCGGCAAAATATTTCCGGGTGCGGTCTGGCATGAACGGGAAACCACCGAAATGTTCGGCATACGATTTGACGGATGTCCGGACAACCGCAATCTGCTCTTGCCCGAAGATGCCGATTTCCATCCACTCTGCAAAGATTTCAGCGGGGTATCATGAACAAACCTATCCAACCCACATATACACTGGATAAGGTAGGCGAGGAAAATTTTGCCCTTAATCTTGGTCCTCAGCATCCCGGTACCCATGGCGTCCTGCGCGTAATCCTCCACATGGACGGTGAGTATATTCTGAAGGCCGATCCGGTGCTTGGTTATGGCCATCGGATGCAGGAAAAGATTGCCGAGAATATGACCTACCCGCAGACCCTTCCTTATGTCTCCAGGATGGATTATCTCGGAGCCCTTTCCTACAATCTCGCCTGGGTTCTGGCGGTGGAAAAGCTCTGCCAATTTGAAGTGCCCGAGCGGGCCGAGGCGATCAGGGTGATTACTACCGAGCTGAATCGCATCTCAAGTCACCTGCTCTGGTGGGGGGCCTTTCTCCTTGATCTTGGCGGTTTCACCCCGTTTTTACAGGCCCTGACGGATCGAGAACGGATTCTGGATATTTTAGAGGAGATTACGGGTTCCCGGCTGACCTACTGTTACTTCCGCTTCGGCGGCCTGCCCTCGGATGTAGATGAAGAGTGGCTGACCAAGATTCTGGATTTCATCAAGAAGTTTCGAACGCGCCTGCCACGCTACCATGATCTGGTCACCGGTAATGTCATCTTTCAACACAGATCCAAGGATGTTGGGGTTATTCTTCCTTTTGATGCTGCCGGTTACGGACTTTCCGGCCCTATTCTCCGTGGATCGGGTATTGGTTTTGACGTCCGGAAACATGAACCCTATTCCGGGTACGACCGGTATGATTTTGAGATACCGGTTGATCAGAACGGTGATTGTCTTGGCCGGTATAACGTGCGGATGGCGGAAATAGAGCAATCCCTGCGAATTATCGAACAGGCGATTGGTTCCATTCCCGAGGGCCCGGTACGTTCCAAAGTACCCAAACTGATCAAGGCGCCAGAAGGTGAGGTGGCCGTGGCCGTGGAAACTCCCCGCGGACAACTGGTTATTTATATTGTCAGTGAAGGCGGTAAAAAGCCATACCGGGTCAAATACCGGGTGCCCTCTTTTGCCAACCTTTCCATTTTTGCAAAAATGGCAAAAGGACAGCTCCTTGCCGATGCCCTGGCCATCCTGGGCAGTCTGGACATGGTTATTCCGGAGGTGGATAGATGAACATTTCCCTGCTCAGCGTTGTCGGCTATCTGGTCGGTATTGCAGCTCTGGTCGGCCTCAACGCCGTTATTCTGGTATGGCTGGAACGAAAGGTTGCCGGCCACATGCAGTTTCGTCTGGGTCCCATGGAAGTAGGTCCGCACGGCATTCTGCAGACCCTGGCCGATGGTATCAAGCTGGTTTCCAAACAGCTGGTCATTCCCGATGAGGCGGATAAGCCGCTTTTTCTGCTGGCCCCCATCGTCTCTCTGGTACCGATCTTTGCGGCCATGGTACCATTGCCGTTTTCAGAGACGGTCCAGGCCTGGGAACTTAATATCGGCCTGCTTCTGATCATTGCCCTCGGTCTGCTTAATACCCTGGGCATTCTACTGGCGGGATGGGGATCCAATAATAAATATGCCCTGCTTGGCGGTGCCAGGGCCGTGGCCCAGATACTGGCCTACAAGATACCCCTGCTCATCTGCGTCATGACCATTATCATGATGACCGGATCGTACAGCCTGCGGGATATTGCCATCGCCCAGAAGGATACCTGGAACGTATTGTACCAGCCGATATTATTTATCGTCTATATCATTACCGTTACCCTGGAAACCAACCGCAGTCCTTTTGATTTTTCCGAGGCGGAAAGTGAGCTGGTTGCCGGCTTCCATACCGAATATTCCGGCATGGGTTTTTCCCTCTTTTTTCTGGCTGAATATTCCTACATGTTCATTGCCGCCGGTCTGGCCACTGTTCTCTTTTTAGGCGGCTGGCATGGTCCGTGGCTGCCCGGGGTGGCCTGGACTCTGATTAAGATTTATTCCATTATTTTTCTCATGATGTGGTTTCGCTGGACATTTCCCAGGGTGCGGATTGACCAGATGCTCTCTTTCGGTTGGAAGATTCTTCTTCCGCTATCCTTGATCAACTTTATCATTACCGCAGGGGTACTGGCGCTATGATGGAATGCTGTTACATAAAAGAGGTTGTCAAGGGATTCTTCAGTCTGTGCACCGGTATGCGCGTTACCATGGGCAATGTGTTGACCCGGCCCACGACTGTCCAGTGGCCGCGTGAATCAGCACCCCTTCCCGACAGGTTCCGGGGGCATATTATGTTGCTTGCCGATGATGCAACCGGTTATCCCAAGTGCATTGCCTGTACCTCCTGTGCCCGTAACTGTCCGTCACAGTGTATTACCGTGACGGGGAAAAAACCGGAGGGAGCGAAGAAGAAGATGGCCGATCGATTCGAGCTTGATTTTACCAAGTGCTCCCTGTGTGGTCTCTGCGTGGAGATCTGTCCGGTGGGGGCGCTGGATTTTTCCAGGGATTATGCCCTGGCTTCATATTCACGTAATGATTTTAACAGTATGGATCTGCTGCAAGAACTTGGTTCACCTTTTTAGGATCCGTATTTTGGTGTTTTTCTCGGTTGTCCGGAATTCCGGCAAAATGTTTTGATCCGTCAAACGAAAAGAGCGAGAGTGTTATGTTTGATATAGTCATCCATGATGTATATTACCTTTCCTTTGCCATGATCCTGATCCTGGTTCTCGGCGGAGGCATCATTGCGGTCACATCCAAGAGTCTCATCTACTGTTTTTTCGGCCTGGTAGGCTCCCTGCTCGGTGTTGCGGGTCTCTATTATAACCTGGGCAGCCCCCTGGTGGCGGTGATGCAGATCATGATCTACATCGGCGCCGTCTGCGTGGCCATTGCCTTTGGTGTTTCTCTGACCCGTAAATCCGAGGATGAAGGGGTTAATCCACCCGACATCAAAGCGGCCATTCCCATTGTCCTGGTGACCGCTATGCTTGGTTCCACCTTGAAAGGGCTGGAAGGCAGGCATATTGTCGCCTCCGCCCATAAGATTGACGAAAGCCGGATCGGCTGGATGCTGCTCAAGGAATACCTGCTCCCCTTTGAGATTATTTCCATCCTGCTGACGGTAGCCGTCCTTGGTGCGGTCACTATTGCATTGATCAACAGGAGGATCGGCTAATGGAATTTCTGGCCACCCTGCCCAATAATCTCTTGCTGTATGTCGTTGTCGCCCATGCGCTGTTTGCTATTGGTTTGTATGGCATGCTTTTTCGCCGGACCCTGATCGGCTTTCTTATCTCCCTGGAGCTCCTCCTGCAGGGGGTTGGGATAAATATAATGGCATTCGGCACCTATCTGGTGCCCGATCCGATGCAGGCCAGGATCACCACCCTCTTTATTATAGGAATAGCTGCGGCTGAAGCAGCCGTGTTCCTTGGTATAGCCGTGGCGGTATTCCGTAATTATCAGACCATCTGCGTTGATAAGTTGAGTAAACTCAAAGGGTGACGCCTACATGGTTTGACTTGCATAGAGATTGTTGCAAAGCCTGTGACGAATACATTGAAGATGAAGTACAGCTTTTCTTTTATTAATTTTTAATTGGAACCAATGGTGGAACAGACAACATTTTCCATACTACCCGTTTTGATTGTGACCGTTTCCCTTGTCGGTGCCGGTTTGATCATGCTCTTTCGTGATAACCCAAATCGCAGAGAAACAGTGTCGGTGGTCACCGGGGTGGCGAAGTTCCTCATGGTGCTTGCCATGGTGCCTACAATATTACACGGTCATGTTATCCGCTGTCATATCGTTGAGGTTATACCCGGTTGCTCGCTCGTTTTTCGGGTGGACGGTTTTTCCATGGTTTTTGCCCTGATCTCCTCTTTTCTCTGGATTCTGACCTCGTTTTATTCCATCGGCTACATGCGTGGTTTAAAGGAGCATGCCCAGACTAGGTATTACACCTGTTTTGCCCTGACCCTGTCCGGGGCCCTGGGTGTGGCCATGTCGGGATCCCTGTTTACCATGTACCTGTTTTATGAACTGGTTTCCATTTTTACCTATCCTCTGGTCATGCATCATGAAGATGGCGAATCCAGGTGGGGCGCGAACAAATATCTGGTCTATCTGATGGGAACCGGGAAGCTCTTTTTCCTGGCCGCCGTAGTGATCACCTATGTAATTTCCGGTAATCTTGATTTTGGTCCCCACGGGATCCTGCCGGCAAATGCGGATCCAACCCTGCTGATCGTCCTTTTCGTTCTTTTTGTTGCCGGCATTGCCAAATCCGGTGTTATACCGCTGCATTCCTGGCTGCCGTCGGCCATGGTGGCACCGACACCGGTTTCGGCATTGCTCCATGCCGTTGCCGTTGTTAAAGTCGGTGTTTTTTGTGTTGCCCGGGTTATTTACAATGTTTACGGACCGGACCTTATGCAGCGGCTCGGACTGGTTATGCCCTCGGCCTATTTTTTTTCCGCCACCATTCTCATCGCCTCGATGATTGCCCTGACCCATGATAATCTCAAGGCGCGACTTGCCTATTCCACGGTCTCGCAGCTTGCCTATATTACCCTTGGTTTTGCCCTGGTGTCTGTTAACTCCATGACCGGCGGCGCCATCCATATCGCCAACCACGCCTTTTCAAAAATTACCCTGTTCTACTGCGCGGGCGCTATTTTTGTGGCCACCGGTAAAAAATATATTTCCCAGTTGGACGGCATCGGCCGTTCCATGCCCATCACCATGACCGCCTTTACCATTGGTGCCCTTTCCATGATCGGTGTTCCGGGAACGGCCGGTTTTATCAGTAAGTGGTTCCTGGGACTGGGCGCTCTGGATGATCATTCTCTATTAATTCTAGTGATTATTTTGACCAGTTCCCTGCTCAACGCGGGATATTTTCTGCCGATCATCTATCGCGCCTTCTTTTTCAAACAAAAACCTGAAGACAAGCATTTACGGGAAGCGCCCTGGTTTATGGTCGTTCCACTGTCCATCACGGCTGTCCTCACCATATTTTTTGGATTTTTTCCACAGCCCTTTCTCTGGCTTATCGGGGAGGTTCTCTCATGATTATTGTTCGCTGTATTTCCTGGATGCGTAAGCATTACTCACTAGTGCGGATGAGTTTTCTGGCAGTGCTGGCTCTTCTTCTTATCGGAGACCTCTGGGTGCCCAGGCACCATGTCCATTTTCTGGGTGATGAGATTCCCGGTTTCTGGGCCCTGTTCGGGCTTGGCGCCTGTGCGCTTATTATCATTGGTTCCAAGTGGCTGGGCCATGCCTGGCTGTTTCGTCCGGAAGATTACTACGAGAAGGAAGGAAACAAGTAATGGCCGATACCTTTTTTTTCCATCCAGCCCTGCTCTTTTTTGCCGCTCTGCCGGCTGTTCCCCTGCTGAAAGGGATCTGGCGGCAGGCCCTGGTTTTACTGGTGCCCCTTGTGGCGTTTACTCTGGTTCTCGGTTTTTCCCCGGGGAACCATGGCGTTATTGATGTACAGGGTCTGCATCTTGTCTTTGGCCGGGTCGATAAACTGGCCATCATCTTTGCCAATGTTTTTACTCTGATGTCGATCATCGGTGCTGTTTACGGCCTGCATATCAAGGAACCCTGGCAGCAGGTGGCATCCATGGGGTATGTAGGGTCTGCGCTTGGCTGCGTGTTTGCCGGTGATTTTTTGACCTTGTTTCTGTTCTGGGAAGGGTTGATGGTCTTTTCCACCGCCCTGGTTTTCCTGCGCAGGACCGAGCGTTCAACCAGGGCCGGTTACCGGTATTTTCTCGTCCACGTGACCGGCGGCCTGATGTTGCTCTGCGGTATTTTTCTTCACTATCACCAGACCGGATCCATTGCCTTTGTCCGTTTTCATCAGGACACGGCAGGATTGGCTGAATATCTCATCCTGGCCGGTTTTCTGCTCAATGCAGCAGTTCCACCCCTGCATGCCTGGCTTCCCGACGCTTACGGCAGCGCCACCGTGGTCGGCTCGGTATTCATGTGTGCCTATACGACAAAAACCGCCGTCTACGCCCTGATTCGATCCTTTCCCGGCTTTGATATTCTCATTGCCCTGGGGGTCGTCATGGCCCTGTACGGTGTTGTCTATGCCGTTCTTGAGAATGATGCCCGGCGTTTGCTCTCCTATCATATTATCAGTCAGGTCGGCTATATGGTTACCGGTGTCGGTATCGGCACGGCTTTGGCCTTGAACGGTGCCTGTGCCCATGCTTATGCCCATATTCTCTATAAATCCCTTCTGTTTATGGGGGTCGGCGGGGTTGTTCATGTCACCGGTCATTCCAAGTTCAGTGAACTGGGCGGCCTGTGGAAGTATATGCCCTATACCCTGGTCTTTACCCTGATCGGCGGCCTCTCCATTTCCGCCTTTCCTCTCTTTTCCGGCTTTGTCACGAAATCCATGGTGATCTCCGGCGCCTGGGAATCCCATCTGAACTGGGCCGCCCTTGGCTTGACCCTGGCCGCCGCCGGTACCTTTCTCCACACCGGCTTGAAGGTTCCCTATTTTATCTGGTTCTGGCGTGATAAACCCTCCTTTGAGCCGCCCAAGAAAGAAGCGCCGCTCAACATGCTCATCGCCATGGCAATAGCTGCCTATTATTGTGTACTCATCGGCGTTAATCCCTCAGGACTCTACAAACTTCTGCCCTTTGACGCTACCTACCATCCCTATTCGTCGCAGCATGTTATGGAATCCATGCAGATTCTCCTGTTTACCATGCTGGGATTCTTCCTGCTGATAAAGAAACTTTATCCCGAACCCAAGGTCGGTCTTGATCTTGACTGGTTTTATCGGCGTGGTGCCGTGGTTTTCATGGCCTTTTGTCGAAATGTCCTGCGGATGCTTGATGATAAGGTGATAAAAAACCTGCATAAAACCTTTGCCCTGCCGCTTCTGCGTGGTTTTGCCCGGGTGGCAAACTGGAACGATCAACGGGTGGTTGATGGCGTGGTTGATAACTCCGCTCAAGCCGTTCTCAGCCTTGGTGATCACATGCGTGTCTTCATGCAGCCGGGAATTCTGTCCCGGTATATTGCCCGAACCTTGACGGTGTTGGCCGGTATCGCTCTGCTGGCCCTCTACTTACGATAATCTTGGAAAGAAATACAAAGACAAACAGATGACACCACTTGCAACGCTCCATCATTCAACACTCAGCTACCCTGCTTTAAGTCTGATTATTTTTTTGCCGGTTATCGGGGCCGCCCTGCTGGCATTGATCAAGGACGAGGAGCAGAGCCGTTGGTTCAGCCTGATTATTTTGACCCTGACGTTTTTCTTCTCCCTGCCGTTGCTTGGTCATTTTCAGGCCGATATACTGGGTTTCCAGTTTGTCGAAAATCATGCCTGGATTCCCGGCTATGGTATGAGCTATCTCCTGGGAGTTGACGGTATAAGTCTGCCTCTGGTCCTGTTGACGACCTTTCTCGGGCCGGTGACCATCCTCTGTTCCTGGCGTTACATCACGCACCGGGTGCGGGAATGTATGGCTTGTCTACTCCTGACCCAGGGTATTTTGACCGGTGTCTTTGTGGCCCTTGACATGGTTCTGTTTTATTTTTTCTGGGAGGCCATGCTGGTACCTATGTTTCTGCTCATTGCCATCTGGGGTGGGCCGAGGCGGAAATACGCAGCCGTCAAATTTGTTCTGTACACCCTTGCCGGTTCCATATTTCTTTTGCTGGCTATTGTCGGCCTGTACGTCAAAGCAGGGAGTTTCAGCTATCCGGTTATGCTCGGTCTGCACCTGCCGCCGACATGGCAGTTTTGGATTTTCATTGCCCTGTTGATTGGTTTTGCGGTTAAGATTCCCATGGTTCCGCTGCATACTTGGTTGCCGGCCGCCCATGTTGAAGCACCGACGGCGGGATCGGTCATTCTTGCCAGTGTGCTTCTGAAGATGGGCACCTATGGTCTCCTTCGCTTTAACCTTACCCTGGTACCGGCTGCAAGCGTTAGTCTGGCGCCCTATCTGATGGTTTTTTCGGTGATTGCTATTCTGTATGGCGGCCTGCTCTCGCTGGCCCAGCAGGATATTAAAAAACTGATCGCCTATTCTTCGGTATCCCACATGGGATTTGTCACCTTGGGGATCAGCGTCCTCAATATGCAGGGATTCCAGGGGGCCATGCTGCAGATGATCAATCACGGCCTGACCACCGGCGGCCTTTTCCTGCTGGCCGGTATGCTCTATGAACGCACCCATTCCAGAGAGCTTTCGATCAACGCTGGGCTTGGACGTCTTATGCCCGGCTTTGTCTTTTTTCTCGGTCTGTACAGTCTTTCCTCCATGGCCTTTCCAGGAACCGCTTCTTTTGTCGGAGAATTTCTCTGTTTAACCGGCGCATTTAAGCACTCCATGCGGCTTGGTGCCTGGGTTATTCCCGGTGCCCTGATTGCCGCCGCCTACATGTTCCGAATGTTTCTCACCGTGACCTGGGGCAAGGGAGGGGACCCGAAGCTTGCCCGGGATATTAACCTCAGGGAATGGGCCAGCCTGCTGCCGCCGGCTCTGCTGGTGATTCTGTTCGGGTTTTATCCGGCCCCGATTCTCAAGATCATGAATCCGGTGCTGGAGGCGATTATAACAAGACTACCTATGGAAAAAAGCATTGACATTGCAGCACTGATCAGCCATTCGCTGCATGGTTTTCTAAATTAGGATACACCACACATCCCGGTTGACTACAGGCACCCTACAGATACCAAGAGGACGATAGATGTTTAACGGTATATTACCCGAAATTATAATCAGTATAGCCGCGTTATTTTTCTTTGGCTGCGCCCTGTTTGACTATAAAAAAATATTTCCCTGGGCCGTGGGGTTTGGTGTTGCGGCAACCCTTGCCAACCTGGTGAGTCTGCATGAGCAGCACGCCTTTTTCCACGGCGCCTTTATGGTGGATGGATTCAGCCGTTTTTTTAGTTTTCTGATCTGCGCTTCATTCCTTCTGGCCTGCGTTATTGCCGGTAAGCTCCGTCAGACGGACCAGGAAAAGGTCGGCGAATTTTTCTTTTTTGTTTCCATCGCTACCCTTGGCCTCCTGCTTGTCACCGGGGCAACTGAATTGCTGACCCTGTTCATTGGCTTGGAAATTTCTTCCTATCCCCTGTTTATCGTCGCCTCTTATCGGAAGGGTTTGGGGTTTCAGTTTGAGTCCGTCGCCAAGTACATGGTGTTCGGTGCGGTGTCGATGGCATTTATGTTGTATGGCATTACCTATATGTACGGGGCCTTTGGTTCCACCTTCTTTGCCGATATTATTCCTGCTATTCCCAATCATCTTGATGATCCCATGGCCATTTTGGGGGTCATCCTTTTTATGTCCGGATTGCTGTACAAGCTTGCCGCCTTTCCCTTTCACTTCTGGGCCCCGGATGTCTATGCCGGCGCCGCCGCCGAGGTAGTCGCCTTTATTGCCGCTCTTCCCAAGCTTGCCGCCGTGGCGCTCCTTGTGCGCGTTTCTTCCATGTTCATGGGTATGGACGGTTTGATCCCGGTCCTGACTATCCTCTCTATCCTGTCCATGACCCTCGGTAACCTGATGGCACTGGCCCAGAATGAGCTTAAACGGTTACTGGCCTATTCGGCTGTTTCCCATGCGGGTTACATCATGCTTGGACTTTTGGCTCCCGGTGATGGTGGACTGCAGGCAGCTCTGTTTTATGGGGCCGTGTATGCCCTTATGACCCTTGCCGCCTTTTTGATTGCCATTGAGGTTGCCGGAGACGAGCATGATATCCCACTGGAAAATTTGCGCGGTCTGTGGAAACGATCACCAAGTCTGGCCATTATGCTGGCGGTTACCTTTATCTCTCTGGCCGGACTGCCGCCGATGGCAGGTTTTACCGGCAAGCTTTTTCTGATCATGTCCGTCTGGAAGGCCGGATATTTCTGGCCTGTGCTTGCCGCCGTCCTCAATACCCTGCTTGGGAGCTTTTATTATCTGCGGGTAATCAAAATATCCCTGGTCGGCGGTAAGGAGGAAGAAAAGCCCTTGGTAGTACCGATATATGTACGGCCCCTGGCCGTCGCCCTTGGCCTGTTGATTCTCTTTTTAGGTCTGATGCCGGGCGCCCTGCTCAATCTTGCCGGAGCCGCAATAGCCAGTTTGTAGATTGACTGTACAGGGACTAAGGGCCCCGTGAAAAAATAATTGTCCCATCCTGTTTGTCTTTTACTCCAGCTTCTGCGTTGTAAAAATGGTTACATATCATCAATATGTGCCCATTTTTACGTCTTGAATCTGAAG
>WGCP01000459.1 GCA_015493715.1 Desulfobulbaceae bacterium | reverse complement strand
GTGTTCCGGCGGCAGGTGGAAGCGAATGCGACGAATCAGATTATGGTGGGGATAGCCGCCGTGAATGTTGATATCAACACCGCTGTCAATGTCCTCGATGGTGTTCCAGGCCGAACTCCACTGCAGGGTGATATGGCGGATATTGCGCACCCTGCTCTCCGCCAGCAAACAGTCGTAGGCCCGGGCCAGGCGAACATAGCCATTGCCCTTTTTCCCCTTGTTCCAGGCCCCGTCCACCACCAGTCCCCGCGCCGAGCATTGAAGCGCATTTTCCATGACAAGCGCATGACGCCCGGCCTGCAACAGAGCGACATTTTCCACCCGGCAATGACGTGCCCACTGCAACGACAAGAGATCAACCTCCGTATCCGGAAACCGATTTTCATAATCGTAGCGCACCTCGTCAATGGAGTGGCCGGGAATATCCAGGGTAATCGTCAGATCAGCGATGACCACATCATGTACCAGCCGGGGCAAAAAGATTTCCGTTACATCTTTTGGAAAACTCAAGAAAAACTGCCGGTCAAATCGTAATTCATTGGTGGCCGCTCTGCGAAATGGCACCAGGACCTGGCGGATATAGGGATATTTTTTACACCACCGTTTACTGCCAATCGCAGTGCAGAACTGTTGATCATTGGGTCGGCGCAGGAGCAGAACAGACTGCTCACCAGCATAGACTTCGGGTAATTGCACCTCGGCAACCGACTGACCGGGCCTGATATCCTCCGCCGGCATCGCAATCTTTTTCCCTCGCAGGCCTTCA
This sequence comes from Desulfobulbaceae bacterium, assembly GCA_015493715.1. GTDB lineage: Bacteria > Desulfobacterota > Desulfobulbia > Desulfobulbales > Desulfobulbaceae > DRLX01. Next base: position 12,641 of record WGCP01000459.1, on the reverse strand, counting down.
AGCGCCAGCACTGCCTTGTCTTTGCCCTTAAACCTTGCTTTAAGGATGGTTGTACCACGACCGGCGCCGCGCATGGTCAGCAGAGACCGATTGATGACAAGCGGAGTACGGATATCCAGCACTCCGGCCGGAAGTTGAATCACACTGTGCGCCGGAACCGTTGCCAGCAATTCGTTCAGGGCCCAGGAATCGTCCAGGCCGTCATCGGGCACCACCCCGTACTGCTTTGCCTTGACGACAACCGCAAACTTGCGCACTTTGACCGGTATTCCCGCCTGGACATCGGGCAGCATGATGACCTGCTCTGAAAACAACAGGGCCAGGATAAAGGCCGCATAGGACATGATCATCAGATATTTCGGCATCCAGCGTGCCAGTCGGTGCGGCACCGGCACAACATTGCTGCTTGAATCCTGGGTTTCCCCGCCTTTTGACCATTTCTGATCGGCAAGGTGGAAAAATGCCCGTATCTTGATAATTGCACCAACCCATTGATTATACAACATAAGAGGAATAGTCAGCATACTGACCGGATGCCCGTTGTAGGCGATGACAAACATCTGGATCGTACGAACGATGAGTACCCAGGCGATAAATATCGGAAAGTACACCAGGTCTCGGAACAGGGCCAGGGTCAGGGCGCCGGTGATACCAACCAGCGAGGTCCACATGGAGATGCGCTGGTCAAGGATACAGAGCCAGATGAACAAACCGATTTTCCTGGGGCCCAGAGCAAGGGCTCTGGCATTATTGCGCAGGGTATTGCCGTACCAGCGATAGGGAAGGGAGGTGCTGAGGCTGAGAAAATCGGCATTGCGGCTTTCAAGGGAGTAGCAGATAACATCAGGAATATACAGCATATCCCAGCCATCCTTCAACACATTGAACCAGCTGGACTTATCATCCCCCATGAGGAAGCGGAACTTGCCGTGGAAGGGATGGATAAGGATATCGTTTTCAATGCGGCGGATAAAATCCTCCTGAACGACGATGGAGGTGCGAAACAGGGAAAACCTGCCGGTCAGGGTAAGGACCTTTCGCGACAGGGAATGGGATTGGAAGAGAATATGCCGCTGGCCGAATTTCAGATTGAACCAGTCCTTGTACCAGTGTGAGTTGGTTCGGATATAGGCAAGCTCATTGGTGGTGACGGCGCCGAGTTTCGGATACAGGGCAAACAGGGGCAGGGTTTTTTTCAACAGATCGGGCTCCAGATAACTGTCGCCGTCCATGAACAGGGTCACACTGTGCGCATCGTCAAAATTATGCTGGTTATAATGGCGGGCAACCGCTCGCAGGGAATGGCCCATGGCAATGCGTTTGCCGTGTCCCTGTCGCTGGAGAATCAGGTTCACCTTATAACGGGCGGGGTGGGCCTGGTGGGTGGCGGTAATGACACTATCGTCCTGCTCGGAACCGGTCGCCACCACCAGGGTAGCTTCACAGGGGAGCCGGCCCAGTTCGGACATGATGGAAAAAAAGGTCTCGACACTGACCCAGGGCTCCTCGTTGTACGAGGGGATAATAAAATACACATGGCTGGGGAAACGCTCCTCGCGGATCGCCTGATGCACCTTGCGGCGAATACCGGGATACACCACCATGCCATAATAGAGCGCCCGCAGGTAATGGGTCATCTGCCAGGAATATCGCCAGGTGGCAAACAGGCCGATAGAGATCAGGGTCTCATTCTTGACAAAATAAAAATAGGGCCAGAGGCTGTAGCCGATGGTGATGGACAGGGACAGGTAAAAAAGGCCGGGGCCGAGAAAGGACCAGAGCCCCTCTTTCCTGCCGTAGCGTCTGATCATGACTTGTCGTTTTCAGGTGGGGACGAGAGGGAAAACGGGAAAATCCGATCCAGGAAACCGGGCGAGTTAAACCGTTTCCGCACCCAGACACTGACCCGACTGTTTACAACCAGGCCGGGTATGGGGCGGGTAAGATCGACCCTGACGACCGTCTGGTCAAGACTGACCTCCTGCATGGCGTCCGCCCGCGGGGAGATGGCCTTATAGCCGATGGCGCCCACATGCCCGGTATAACTCCTGCCGGTCGCATAGGAAAAAAAACGCACCGGCGTGCCAAGGGTAATCTTGGCCACCTGGCTTGACGGCATCTTAAACAGAATGACGGGTTTTTTATCCCCGGCCAGCACCATAACCACATCGCCGCCGGTGACAAACTCTCCCGCCTGGAAGCCGACTGCATACACCCGGGCCGTTACCGGGCTGCGCACTCGGATATGTTCAAATTTCCGTTTCAGGGAGGCAATATCTCGCAGCAGCGTTTCCTGCCGTTTCTCCAGGTCCTGACGCTGCCTGGTCGCGGCCTGTCCCTGCTCACTGATCAACCACTGCTGACGGAAATAATTAATGCGGGCATGGCTCCAGCCATTACGGACAAATTCAAAATCCTTGATTGAGATGACGCCGTCCTTATAAAGAGTCGTGGCATTGGTATATTCCTTTGTCTTCCAGCCAAGCTCATCTTTTAAGGCTGCCAGCAAGTCGGAATCCCCTCCGGCAGCGGGTAAACGCTGCAATTCCGCGCGTACCTGCGCAAGCTGTTCCTCTTTCACCTGCAGTTTTTCCTTGAGAGGTGCTGCCGACAATTCAAACAGAATATCGCCCGCATGCACCAGGTCTCCCGGCGCATGCAACACAGCGCCGATAACGCCGGAGCGGGCGCTGGAAACCTCAAGAAAATCGCCGCTGACCACGCCCACTGTTTTATAGAGAAATACCAGATTATACCAAAGGGTAAAGGAGAGAAACAGGGCAAAGAGCACGCCGAAGATCAGGGCCATGGATGCCCGGCTGCGGAACTTGGCCAGCAGTGATATTTCTTCCTCATCACTCAGGGCCAGGGCTGTTTCCAGGGGCGATTCTATGTCGGGCGCGGTCAGGTCTGCGGCCAGGTCCTCAAGGGTGTCAAGACGACCCTCCATGGCAAGTTCAATAAAATGACGCAGCACCCGACGATTGCGATTGGAGAGGTTATCAAACTCGCAACCGGTGATATGGGCCCTCCGGTTACGGCAGATAAGCTCAACATCCAACTGCATGGATGCATCCGACAGGGGCATGATAAGCCGGGCGGGAAACTTCTCGCCTATTTCTTTTTCCCTGTCCAGATCAAGAATGGCAACACCGGTCATCGACCAGTCGGCTGTCTTGTATACCTTGCCATCCACCTGGATCAGCAGGGGTATATCCACCCGGTGCGATTTTCTTGGATAATTAAATTCTCGAGTTACCAATGACATAATGGTCGTATCCGCTTAAAAGTTCCCTGTATTTTGTTTTGCAGCATCGTTTGAATCCGCCGATCATCCGACGATAAAGGCTCCGGAGAACTATAAATGATAATTGCCCTAATTCCAAACCAATATGCCTAAAACCATTCTCTACGGAAAAAGGATCAATGAATTCCGTCTCAAGACTGTTTTGCAGGGAATGAAATAGCGATCGAAATCGTGCATAAGTCCGCATGGAGCGAAACCGAATTGTCCCTATCCGCCGGAGTGACGCCCCTTGTCTGAAAAAATCTTATGTGATGTTATAGAAATATAGCTTTTACTTCTGGTCAATCATGTCAGGCTTTGCTATAATTTATATAGTGTTGGTTCATTTGACCACCTATTGTAACTTAGAAAATACTCTTTTCTTCCATGTCACGTCTCTTTTTGTTCGTCATTTTCTAATGATCTCCCTTTGCATATCACTCATTCCCCGATCCATGCGCAGTACCGGAGCCGGCCTTCTGGTGATATTAATGGTCTTGTTACCCGCCCTTACTCTGCAGGCCGCTCTCCCCGGGACCACCGGTGACCGACATGAAAAGGCCGTGCTTCTTGCCAGAAAGGGGCAGCTTAAGCAGGCTGTTCTCCAACTGGAAAAACTGCACGCCCAAAACCCCGCAGACGATTCAATCACCAATGATCTCATTGTCATTACCGGCTGGGCCCACCGGTATACGGAGGCCGTAACCCTTTTTGAGAAAAAAAAACCGGGCACTTATCCCGAGTATGTCCGCTATACCATGGTCAATGTCTATAGAGGCCTTAGGAAACCGAAAACCGGCCTGCAGCTTCTGGATAAGCTCCTGCACCATCATCCGGACAATATCGCCTGGCAGTTGCGCAAGGCACTGTTGCTGATAGACATCAAAGATCTTGACCAGGCGGAGAAGATTTTGTCATCTCTTGCCGACAAGGCGGCAAATCTGAAGGACTTTCACCTCGCCTCCGCCTACCTGCATGAAAGCCGAAAAGACTGGCCGGCTGCCCTTGGCGACTATGAAAACGGGCTTGCTTTGCTGCCGGAAGACAGCCTCTTGCGCCGAAAGGAAATCCTCACTCTCAACCAGCTTCGCGCACCGGCTGCGGCCCTGAATCATGTCGACAAGCAGTTGCAACTCCTTAAAAAACCCGAGCTCGCCCGTCTGCTGACCGGTCGTGCGGCCCAACTCTTGCGCTGGAGCACGGATGCGCAAAGGGATTTCGGGGAAACCAGGCTCTTTTCCATGCAGGCACTTGCCCTGCAGCTTGAATCCCTTGCCCTGCTTGCCGATGCACCAAAAACCGGCAAACAACAACGGCAAATTTCTCTGGATATGCTTATCAGCCTGCGCAATCTCCGGCGAATGGACAACCTGCAAAGCCTGTACGCCATGCTTGCCGAAAAAGGCCCCATGCCCAATTACACGCAACAGGCCCTGGCGGACAGCCTGCTGGCCTCCCATAAACCGAACCAGGCCAGTATCATCTACAAAAAACTGGTCGACAAAAATCCAAAAAACTACCAGGCCTCCCAGGGCCTGTTCTATGCCTACGTGGAAGAAGAGGATTTTCCCCATGCCTATGCCTTGATCGATTCCATGGCAAAACATGAACCCCGGGATCTCTCCTTCTGGGACAGCAAGACAAAATATCCCAATGAGCAGTCCATGGATCTGCAGGTCACCGCTGCCCAGGCACGCTTTTACGGCGATCAGCTCGAAAAGGCCTATCACTCCCTTGATACCTTTGTCAACAGGGCCCCGGCAAACAACTGGCTGCATGAGATCAGAGGTCAAATCGCCAATGCCCGCGACTGGCCGAGGCATGGACTTGATGACTTTCAGATTGCGACCCTGCTGGCGCCCGAAAGCCTTGATGCATGGGCCGGCAAGGGAGCAAGCCTCATCCAGATGCACCGCTTCAAAGAGGCGCGTCCCATCCTCCGGAAGCTACAGGAAGCCCATCCCCTGGAACATACGACACAAAGCCTGGCCAATCAGTGGCGTTTTGCCCATAAACCCACCTATTGGGGAGACATCACCTTCTCCCATTCCTCTGGGCCGGACCTCAACGGCGACGGTATTCTCGCCTCAACCGAGATCATTTCCGCGCCCATTGATGATTCCTGGTATATAAGCGCCGCCTATCGGTACGCATGGAATGAAATAATCGAAGGCGAGGAAACCTTTCAACGCGCATCCGCAGGCCTTGAATACCAACGGGGTGACTGGGATCTGCTTGGACATCTGACCTACAATGACTCTACCCTTGACGAACCCGGCGGCAATCTCAAGGCAATCTGGCAGCCGGACGATCACTGGCGCATTATGCTTGCCGGGGAACGGTTTGCCGTGTCAACGCCCCTGCGTGCCCTGCACTATGATATCCGCGCCGACTCCCTGTCCACTGCCCTCACCTACCGAACCAGTGAACAACGGGACATCTCCACCTCTCTGCAACTCTCCGACTTTACCGACGACAATACCCGTGTTGAGGCAGGGGCCCGTCTCCGGCAGCGGTTGATTGACATTCCCCACCTTGATATTGACGGCCGCATCGACCTGTACGGCTCGACAAATTCCAAAACCGACGTGCCCTATTACAGCCCGGAGCATGACTTCAGTCTCCAGGGCGCTATCCACGTGGACCACGTGTATCATCGACATTATGAACACCTGCTGGCGCAACAACTTGATGTCGGCTATGGTTTCTATGACCAGAAGGGCTTTGTTTCCCGCTGGGTAGGCCATATCCGTTATGAACACCGATACCGGTTCACCCCGTGGATGGAGATGCTGGCCGGATTTGAATTCGGCCAGAACGTCTATGACGGCCATGCCGAGCCGTATCGGCTGTTCCGCTTTATGATCAATGGAAAATTTTAACCGATCCATGAAAGCCTTCTTTTCTCCGAAAATCCCGGCAACAGGGGCTTGCTCATCCCAACGCAGGAAATTTTCATCGTTTTTTATGGCCTGCCGGCCTGGGCCGGCCATGCTGGTTTATCTCCTACTGATATTTTTGCTTTCACTGTACGCAACGGGTGCACGGGCAGGAGAAAACAGCGAATTTATCGCTATTGCCTATCACGACGTAGTGCAGGCCAAGGCGGAACTGGCCAGCGACGCGGTGACCGTTGACCACCTGATTGATCAGTTTGAATGGCTGCTTGCCAACAACTACCATCCGATCTCCATTGATGATCTGCTGGCGGCAAAAAGCGGCAAAAAACCGTTACCCAAAAAGGCCGTGCTCCTCTGCTGGGACGATGGCTATACCAGTTTTTACACCATTGTCTTCCCTCTGCTCAGGGCCTACCATTTTCCGGCGGTGCTGGCGCTTGAGGGATCCTGGATCGAACCCGGTCCGGGGGCAATGGTTCGCTACGGCACGACCATGGTGCCGCGCTCCAAATTTCTCACCTGGCCGCAGATGAAGAAACTGGCGGCCTCTCCTTTAGTTGAAATCGCCTCCCATACCTATGATCTTCACCATGGCGTTCCGGCCGACGGGTACGGAGACAAGATGCCGGCGGTCATCGCCCATCTCTATCATCAAACAACACATACTTATGAAACCGATCAGGAACAGTTCCAGCGCATTTTCAAGGATCTGAAAAAAAACTCGGCCCTGCTCAAAAAACGGTTGGGTAAAAAGCCCCGGGTCATGGTCTGGCCCTTTGGCCGTTATACCAAGCCCGCTTTGAAGGCAGCCGCTCAGGCGGGTATGAAAATTACCCTGACCCTGGATCCCGTACCCGGAACCATCGACAATCTTCAGGAAATCGGCCGGGTATACCCAACCCTTAATCCGGATCTTACAGATTACCGGGGCTACCTCGATCCAAATATTGCCCCACCAATCCGTCATTTTTTCAAGGTCAACAGTAAAGACCTCCTGGACCCACGTCCCGACACGGAACATCAATTCAGCCGTTTTCTCGACCGGCTGAAGGCACTTGCCCCATCCATGGTCACTTTTTCTCCCCTTGTCCAGACCGAGAGAGGCGTACAGGCCCTGTTCCCCAATACCGTTTTTCCCCTTGCCCAGGACCGGCTCGCCCGACTGACCTGGCACGCCGCCCACCGCGGCGGCACGAGTACGTTTCTCTGGCTGCCGCCGTTGCTGTTTTCCTCCGACGAAGAGCAGCAAAAGGTTCCCTCTGATTTTTTCGCACAAATGGGAAAATTTGCCTTCTGCGAGGGCATCATCGTCAACGCACCGACGCTGACCAGGGAGTTCCTTCGTCTTTCCTCTACCCGGAAGGCGGTCGACCCGGCCATACGTTCCTGGAATCCGGCAAGACGCAAAATGTTTCGCCAACGATTACTGAAGACGAGCCACGCTCCCGGCCTCATCAATGCCCTGAAAAAAATAGAGGCATTTCAGAAATGGCAGCCCTTTGTCGAAGTTGCCCTGGTCATTCCCCTGGACCGATTGCCCGAGCTGACCGTGGAGAAAACAAAATTTCTCCTCCAATATTTTGATTTTCTCCTTGTGGATGGTCGGACAAGCAACAACCACGATATTAAAAAAATGCTGAAAAACAATCTGGGCCGATTGCACGCATCCAGGCTGCTCGCTAAGATCAGCCTGTTTGTCAAGCGCAAAGACGATACCGACAACATACAGCGCCTTTTTGCCGATCTGCCCCGGTATAATATCATAAACTGGGGCTATGACTATGACGATTTTCTCGACAACCGGCCGACAACCATCTCCATCCGGCCATTGATCTCCAAGTCCTCGGACCCCTTTCAATAATGGTCGGGATATGACGTGGTTATCTCTCAAAAACGCTATCCGGGCACTAATCGGCCGACGTCATGAACTGCATGGCTGGACAGCCCTGTTTATCCCTGTTTGTTTTTTCCTGCTTGTCAGCGGTTGCACCTCCACCAGGCCCGGCCCGGCCGGACCCGTTCCCAGCCGATCGGCCGATGCCACCCCCATGCTGGCTGCCCAGGTTGACCTGGATTATGTGTATGACCCTGATATCCGGCAGCAGGAAAAGAACCTCCATCTTTTGACACAGAGGGTATGCAGCCTGGGCCTGACAACCGTCCTCCTCCAGGCCTTTGCCGATCCGGACGGCAACGATGCCGCCGAGGCTTTGTATTTCCCCAACCACGTCCTGCCCATGCGGCGCAACCTCTTCCCCGGGGTGGCCGAAACTCTTCACCGCTGCGGGCTTAAGGTCTATGCCTGGATGCCCATGCTGGCCTTTACCCTGGGGCGGGAACATGAAAATCTGCTGGTCCGTAAAATAGATAAATCGGACAAAATCGTGCCAACAGCTAATCACCGCCTATCGCCCTTTAACCCGGCAGGCAGAAAAATCATCCGGCAAATCTACAAGGATCTTGCCCGCTCCGCCTCGTTTGACGGTATCCTTTTCCACGATGATGCCGTTCTCTCCGACTATGAAGATGCATCCCCGGCCGCTCTTGCAGCCTACAAAAAAGCGGGATTTCCCGCCGATATTACACGCATACGCGGCAATGACGCTCTGATGGAAAAATGGAGCCGCTTTAAAACCAAGGCATTGATTCGTTTTTCCAAATCGCTTCTTGGTGTTGTCCGTAGATATCACCCCGCCATCCGTTCAGGACGGGACCTCTATGCCCGCCCCATCCTGCAACCCAAAAGCGAACAGTGGTTTGCCCAGTCACTGCCGCTCTTTCTCCAGGCCTATGATTACACCTTTGTGTTGGCCATGCCGTTTATGGAAAAAGCGGAGAACAACAACTCCTGGCTAACCACTCTTGCCGACCGGGCCACAGCCTGGACGGTCAACCCTTCATCACTTGTCTTTGAACTGCAGACGGTTGACTGGAGACGCCGAAAAAAAATCGCCACCTCGAAAACCGTTGCCCAGATAAAACTTCTCAACCGGCAGGGCATCGTCTCTTTTGCCTATTATCCAGACGACTTCCTGCGAAATCATCCAGACGCCAACAGCATGCGACGAGTTTTTGCCGAACTAAACACCCACGGGAGAGCACAACAGCCATGATTGATCACCTCTCCAGGGCCGTTGCCGCCTTTCTCAGTTTTACCTATTATTATCCGCTCTTTATGGCCTACCTGTGGATGACCGGCGCCCTTATCTATTTTTTCCGCTGGGAGAAACCCTTTGGCGAAAACATCAAACAACCGCCTGAACTTGCGCAATGGCCGGGAGTATCCATTATTGTCCCCTGTCATAACGAGGCGGAAAATATCACCGAAACGATCCGCTACCTCTGCCTGCAGCAGTATGACGATTACGAAATCATCGCCATCAACGACGGCAGCACCGATGACACCGGAAAAATTCTCGATAAGCTGGCCCGTCGTTACCAACAGCTCCGGGTCATTCATCTGCGCACCAACCAGGGAAAGGCGCGCGGCCTTACCCTCGGCGCGCTTGCCGCCCGCCATGAATACCTCATTTGTATTGACGGAGATGTCATTCTTGATCCCTGGGCGGCCAGGTGGATGGTCTGGCATCTGCAGTCCAGCCCCCGGGTCGGCGCCGTTACCGGCAATCCACGCATACGCAACAGATCCACCCTGTTGGGTAAGATCCAGGTCGGTGAATTTTCCTCCATCATCGGTCTTATCAAAAGGGCGCAGCGAATATACGGCCGCGTCTTCACCGTCTCCGGAGCCATAGCCGCCTTTCGGCGCGCCGCCCTGCAGGAGGTCGGTTTCTGGGACATGGACATGGTGACCGAGGATATCGACATTAGCTGGAAACTGCAGTTGAACTTCTGGGATATCCGCTATGAACCGCATGCACTCTGCTGGCTGCTCATGCCCGAAACATTCAAGGGTTTATGGAAACAGCGACTGCGCTGGGCCCAGGGCGGGGCCGAGGTCTTTTTTAAAAATTTTCGCCGGATATGGGACTGGAAACGACGACGGATGTTCGTGGTCTTTGTCGAGTATTTCACCAGTGTCGTCTGGGCCTACTCCATGATCGCCATTACCCTGCTCTGGGCAATCGGCAAGGTCTATACCCTGCCGCCGATGTTGACCATAAAATCCCTGCTGCCGGGCTGGACGGGCCTGCTGCTCGGCATTACCTGCCTGATACAGTTTGCGGTCAGCATGGCCATTGACGCCAAATATGATAACCAGTTCGGAAAAATTTATTTCTGGATCATCTGGTATCCGGTAGCCTTCTGGCTGATCAATGTCTTCACCATTGCCGTCGGCCTGCCCAGGGCGATCTTGAAACCAAAGGGAAAACGAGCGCTGTGGAAAAGTCCCGACCGGGGCATCAGGGAAAGAAAATGACACGGAAAGCTGGGATAAACAAACAGACGACCGCCGGCAGGGATCTCCTGCAGGATTACCCGGACGACCTGATCATCAACCGGCCGGACCTGAAATCAAGGCCGCTGATTTTAGGAGAAGGAATTCTGACCCTGCTCTTCTGGGGATTCTGGTTCTATCTCTGGCTGCCTCTGATCAGCGTTGTTGCCTGGCTGCTGGGTTTTCAGATCCTGTATTCACATATCATGGCCCTTGGCGGCCTTGATGAACTTCTTGTCCAGCTCAATATCTTTTCCATCGGTATCTTCGCCGCCTCAGGCATTCTGGCCTTATGGAGTTTCTATAATCTGAAACGTTATGGCGCCTATAACAGAAGGAATAAAATCTACACCACGGACATGCACGGTCTGGCCGCGCACCTCTCACTGTCAACCGAGGAGCTGGCGGAAATTCAGCAGGCAAAGACGTTGATTTTTTCCTTTGACGAAGAGGGTGATATACAGACAATTGCAACGCCGGCGGACAGGTTTGCCGTGGCTGAACAACCAAAATTTATATGCACCCCATAGATATTCAATACACGTTCAAACTGCCGGAAAGGCACGAAGAAATATTTTCTCTCCGGCTTGATCCGGACACCCTTGAGCTGCCGCCACGAGAAGGAAACACATTGCCAGACTGGTGCAGGCTCTCTTTTCACCAGTGTCCGAACTGCAGGGACAAGGAGGGAAAAAAATGGTGCCCGGCAGCGGCCCATCTCTCCAAAATCGTGCACCGCTTCAGCGCCCTGCTCTCTTACGAAGAAATACAGCTCAAAGTTGTCACCGCCGAACGGGAAATCCATCAACAGACGACTATCCAACGAGCGATCGCCTCTTATATGGGGCTGGTAATGGCGGCCAGTGGCTGTCCACATACCGCCTTTCTTCGTCCCATGGCCCGCTTCCACCTGCCGCTGGCCAATGACAAAGAAACCATGTACCGTGCCTTTTCCATGTATGCCCTGGCCCTGTTTTTCATTGCCCGAGAGAAAGGGACCAGCGACATGGAATTTCAGGGACTGAAACAGGCCTACGAGGATCTTGCGACGGTCAACAAGTCCATGATCAAACGGTTGCGGGCACCATCCGAAAAAGATTCCTCGGTCAACGCCCTGGTCAACCTTGACCTGCATGCCCGCATCATTCCCATTATCTTTGAAGAATCCCTGGAAGAACTCCGTACCCTTTATGCCGCCTACCTCAACTCCTCAACTCCCTGGTGATGGCGTCGTAAAAACTTCGATCTACTGCGTCCTGTGTCCCGGGGCGATTCACAACATACTACCTGTATAATTGAGACCCGTCCCGGAACACCACTCCTCGGAGTCTGCGCTTACCTGTATATCTATGTTTTTACTTAGCCATCTTTGCCAAAATTTTGACTTTTTACGAGTTCATCCCTGGTGACAAAGATTACATCCTGCATAACCGCTCATAATCTTCCGGACTATCAATATCAAAGACCACGCCTTCATCATCCACCTCAACCAGTTTCAGCCGGGCCGCCGAATCTTTAAGATGGGCCCGTGGCCCGGTATCACCGGCAAGGGCATGGATAGCAGCAAACCAGGAAGACGGCGTTATAACCGGATTTCCGCGCCGACCATGGAAGCAGGGAGCCACCCAGCGGTCCGGCTCGGCGCAAAAAGCGGCAAGCAGTTTTTCAATGGTGGCAGTGGCGACGAGCGGTTGGTCGCCAAGCAGAAACATGGCGCCTGCACAGGGAGAGTTGAGCGCCTTGAGCCCGGCCTGCAGAGAGCTCCCATAGCCACGGGCAAAGTCCTTATTGACAATGATACGGGCATCACCCGGGTTAATCCGTGGTCGAATTGCCTCCCGGCCTGCCCCCAGCACGAGAATAATCGGGGAAAGGGAAGAAGAGATCGCTGTATCAATGACATGCTGGAGTAGAGGTTTTCCCTTAAACGACAACAGTAATTTATTTTTTCCCATCCGCCTGCTTTTGCCTGCGGCAAGGATTATCCCCGGAACCGGCATCGATTGCATTGCGCCCGATTTCCTTCCACGCCCTAATTGATTTTTTTCAGGTAATT
>WGCP01000458.1 GCA_015493715.1 Desulfobulbaceae bacterium | reverse complement strand
TTAGGAACAGAGATTAAATAACGTGGACAATATCGTGCTCAGCTTTAGGTCAAGTTTGATCGATCTGATTGAACGAAACCGCAGACGTAGCAGGGCTACGATGAGGATTTCGTGATTGAAGAGCGGTCAAAGATGGCCTGAAGATGAGATGCGAGATGTTCAGGTTATTTAATTTCTATTCCTTAATGACAATGAGACATTCTCTCATCGAGAGTAGGATTTTGTCAAAAAATCCATCAAAGATTCACGCCATCTCCTCAATCAGCGAAAGAAATGACGGATTTTCCCTGCATGGAAAGAGTTATCGGCAAGCATTGCTTAATACGTCTGTCTCTTTTTGCAAGACTCTTTTTTTTTATGGTCCATATCAGAATTTTTTCAGAAGAAAAAACTCTTCAGCTGTGTCGACCTGCTCTTTAGAACCGATAATCAACGGAACCCGTTGATGGAGATCAACGGGTTCAATATCAAGTATTCGTCGGCCGTCATCGGTGACCGCCCTTCCTCCGGCCTGTTCCACTACCATGGCCAGCGGCGAGGCCTCATATAAAAGGCGTAATTTCCCCTCGGGCTTATCCGTACTTTTTTTATCCCGTACATAGAGAAAGATACCTCCTTTAATCAGATTTCGATGAAAATCAGCAACCAGAGAGCCGATATAACGAAGGCTTAAAGGGCGTCCGGTGGCGGGGTCAATTTCTTTGAGATAATCAATATATGCACGGGTTGAATCGTGCCAGTAATTCGTATATGACTCATTAACGCTGTAATATGTTGATGTTTGAGGAATTTTTATGTCAGGATGGGAGAGAAAGAATTCACCAACACTGGGATCCAGCGTAAAACCATGGACGCCGTCACCTGTGGTATAGACCATCATGGTCGAAGAACCATAAATTATATACCCTGCGGCAACCTGTTTGCTGCCGGGTTGTAACAGATCCTCAGCCGTACCCTGCTTGCCGGAGCTGATACGTTGGTGAATGGAAAAAATCGTGCCGATACTGACGTTGACATCAATGTTTGATGACCCGTCCAGCGGATCAAAGGCAACCGTGTACTTACCTTCATAACCATCCAACACGGGAATGATACCCTCTTCCTCTTCCGAGGCCATGACGCAGATATATCCGCATTGTTCCATCCGTCGTTTGATGGTCTTGTTGGCAAAGACATCCAGTTTCTGGACCTCTTCACCCTGGATATTAGTCTTACCTGACTGACCGAGAATATCTGCCAGTCCGGCCATGTTAACTTCGGCACTGATGATTTTTCCGGCAACAATGAGTTCATTCAGCAGGCCGGTCAGCTCACCTGTAGCCTCGGGATGCAGCATTTGGCTGTCCATGATCTGCCGACTGACGGTTATTCCCTTTCTCTTTGCCATCTCATGCTCCTTATTTCTGAAATTTCAGATCAAGACCGTTCCGGCCACCTTGAAAAATTGTCTTTCGGAGTCTCGCAGATAAGCGGAACGCAGTGGAGACTTCAGGTTCGCTTACCTCGTCATACTCAAAATTTAATCCTCGGAACCACGCTAGGGCGTGGTGTCTAGGGTAAAATTTTTCGTATTCCTCGAAGTCTACGCTAATCTGATTGTGAACAAAAATCCTAATTTTTCAAAGCACCCTTCTATTTCTTTTTTTTGGGCAAAGGCGCCCAATCTCGTACCAGTCCAGCCAAGGTCCTGACTCCAACACCGGACGGCCCTTTAGGGATATATGATTTTTCCGTGAAATCCCAGGCAGTTCCTGCGATATCACAATGAGCCCACGGTGTCTTTCCCACAAACTCCTGAAGATAGGCGGCGGCTGTTATGGTGCCGGCCGGGCGCCCGCCGACATTTTTCAGGTCTGCAACCTCGGATTTAAGCTGTTTTGAATATTCAGGGCCAAGCGGCAGACGCCAGAAGGGTTCTGCAGCCTGCTCCCCTGCCCTGCATATTCTTTCAACCAGAGTGTCATTATTGCTGAGAAGACCGGTTCTATGATGACCTAGACCCATAATGACCGCTCCCGTCAAAGTGGCTAGGTCGATAATCGCATCAGGTGCGTACGTTTTAATACCCCAGGCAAGCGCATCGGCCAGGATAAGCCGCCCTTCGGCATCGGTATTGACCACTTCCGTTGTTTTTCCACCAAAGTGCTTTATAATATCACCTGGTTTTAGGGCCGCGGCACCCGACATATTATCCGTGGCCGGGACCAGAGCGATTATATTGATATCCGGTGGTTGCTCACGCCCCACAACCTCCATGGCGCCAAGGACCGCAGCTCCTCCGCACATATCATACTTCATATCTTCCATGCCGGCTGCCGGTTTCAGACTGACGCCACCGGAATCAAATGTCAGCCCCTTGCCGACAAGCATAAGCGTCGGATTCTTTTTTCCCGTCGTATATCGCAGAATAACAAGCTTTGGAGGAACGGCGGAGCCCTGATTGACGGCAAGGATTCCGCCCATGCCGATTTTTTTCATATCCTTCTTCTCAAGAATTCTGCATTTGAGCGGATACTCACCGGCAAGTTGCTTCGCATGATCGGCAAATTTTTCCGGTGTCCAGACATTGCCGGGTTCATTGGCCATATCACGGGCGGCACACGCTGCAAGGCCGGCATTCTTTCCCAAGGTCATTCCATGGCGCATAGCCGTAGATGATCCGTTACCGGATAGCAGAAAAGTCTTTACCGGCGAAGTAAGATCTTCATCATCTTTTGTTTTGTACTTATCAAAACAATAATTACCCAGAAGCAGTCCTTCGCTCAAGGACTCGGTTCTCTCCGACAGCGAAAGACCAGCCACATCAGGTACAACGACCATCACTTTTTGGGCCTTATATGATTTTGCTTTGGTCGCAATAGTCCCTCCGGCAAGACGGAGTTGTTCCCGTAACTCATTTGGTGTATCTTCCGGTTTCCCAAGACCGACAACTGCTATTCGTCGGCAACCAAAACGGTGTATTTTACCCATACCGATAGAGGCTGGATAGACGAGTAAATAATCATCTTTTTTGCCGGTAAAGTCTCCGGATTTCCAGACCGGTTGCAGAATTTTTTTAACCCGTTCATCACAAAACGGCATTCTGTCCGGCCTCTCTATTGCACAAAAGACCAGCAGATCACCGGTAAATTTTTCAATTTTTTCTCCGGTAACATGCAGAGTCGTTTTAGTTCCCATGGA
The DNA here is from genome assembly GCA_015493715.1 of Desulfobulbaceae bacterium. Lineage (GTDB taxonomy): Bacteria > Desulfobacterota > Desulfobulbia > Desulfobulbales > Desulfobulbaceae > DRLX01. The sequence goes on along the minus strand of WGCP01000458.1, from coordinate 3,938 downwards.
ATACTCCTTCAGCCTTCAATTTTCTCTGGATAGTTTGTCTGATTATAAGGCACCCGTAAGCGCATATCATGAAAGGATCCGACACGATACAATACTTTCGTTGCCAATCCATTATTGATGAACTCGTAAAAAGTGCAGACAATGCTTAAGGATGGCTAAGTAAAAACACAAATATTACAGGTAAGCGCAGACTCCGAGGAGTGGTGTTCCGTGACGGGTCTTAACTATACATACAGTATGTTCAGAATCGCCACAGGACTCACGACGCAGTAGATCGAAGTTTTTACGACGCCATCATTATTCTTTTCAATATCATCCTTACACCATCATTGCGACAAGCTCAATTGGCAAGTCGTCATTTTTACGGTAAGCTGAGCTATCCATCATCACTGGAAAATTCAGGGTGATGATTTGTCTCTATTATTTGCCGGCGCAGCGACAATCGCCCAAACATTTGTTCAGGAGGTTATTTTGTTGACACTGCTCATTATTTCAGTCACCACGGCCATTCTTGTCTCCGCGATGTGCAGTGTGTTTGAAGCCGTATTATATTCCCTGTCCATGGGACAAGTTGAACTGATGAAAGATAGGCATCCTCGTCAAGCTGCAATTATGCGAAGGATGAAAGATAATGTAGAGCAACCGATTACCGCCATTCTTACCCTGAACACTATTGCAAATACCATCGGGGCATCTGTTGCCGGAGCGGCTGCAGTTGCCGTTTTCGGGCAGCACAGTCTCATCTGGTTTTCCATCTGTTTCACCCTGGCCATTCTCCTTTTTTCCGAGATTCTCCCCAAGACCATAGGCGTTGTCTATGCACGGCAATTGGGGCCGATCGTCGTTTTGCCGCTCCACATCATGATAATCGTACTCAAACCTATCATAATCCTCTGCAAGGCCGTCATCAGGCTTGTGCCGAAAAAAAATTCCGGACAGCAGATTTCGGCACAGGAACTGCAATCCATCGCCCGTCTCTCCTTGCAATCAGGGGAAATTGAACCGGAACAGGAAACGGTTATCTCCAATATCCTTAATCTCAACGATACCAGCGTTCGTCAAGTCATGACACCAAGAACCGTTACCTTCATGCTTGATAAGAATCTCCCGATTGACCAGGCTGTGGGGTTCGAGAAACAGTGGCGTATGCACAGTCGAGTGCCGGTTTTCGATGGTGAACAGGACAAAATTAAAGGCATTGTTCTCAGCCGGGACGTCTTTATGGCCGCTGTCGATAAAAAAGATAAACTTTTACTGGCGGATATCATGCAACCCGTTTTTTTTGTGCCGGAAACAGCTCCATTAAACAAAGTATTCATTAATTTTTTTGAACGACATCAGCATCTTTTCGTGGTGGTGGATGAATACGGCAGCGCTACCGGCGTAATCAGCATGGAAGATATCATAGAGGAAATTATAGGTCGTGAAATCATTGACGAATCAGATCAGGCACGTGACATGCGCGAATTTGCCAGACAGACCAAAAAGAAGCACCAAGCCGAATCCACATGAATTGACTGAAAATGTTGAGAAACTTATGATGTTCCACACAGCTACTTATACCATGACGGCTCAGGGAACGAGGAAAAATTACGCTGGATCCGGGGAATCTCGAAAAAATTCGGCAAAGGCTTTTTTGCATAGCCCTTCCCCTCTTTTTAGTGTACCTACTTTCAAGTCAACACATTTTTTTTATTTACACACTTTCTGTTTATATGAACAACAGGGTACATTCCAAATTCATGAAAACTTTTCTCACCTGTATTCTCCTCGTATTTTCCTTTACTCTCTATGTTCCAGCAACAGCATTTTCAGCAGCCGGTTGGTATGTAAAACCGAGTGCCGAGGTGCCGGTACGCCGTGGCCAGGGGAAGGGATACAAGATCATTGCCGTGGTGAGCAACGGCACGCCGGTGGAATTGATCAAAGAAAATAATGAGTGGGCGAGAATCAGATTGGCAAGCGGCAAGGAAGGGTGGTTACTCAAGCGCTATTTAAGCCCGAACAAACCCCTCAAGGACCAGATCACCTCACTGCAACAGAAAAACAGTCAATTACAAGTGAAACTTGGAGAAACAAAATCCCGGTTGGGCGAATTGACCACCGCCCATCATAAGACGGAACAGGAACTGACCGATTGTCTTGCAGCACGAGACCAAGCCAAGGCTGATTTTCTTCAATTGCAACAGGATACGAGAGATGTCGTCTCCATGAAAAAAGAACTTGCCCTTGCCCGAAAGCAACTTGAAGTTTTAAAGAAACGTCTGGCTGGTCTTCAGCTGGAAAACACCGGCCTTAAAAGAAGCTCCTCACTGATCTGGTTCCTCGTAGGAGCCAGCGTTCTTCTTGTGGGGTGGCTCATTGGTCTTATTACCGGTAAACGAACCAAAAAAAGGAGAAGTTCGCTGTTATGAGAAGAGCGATGTCCAGGACTCTAATTCTCACTTTTTCAGGACTTCCAGTATATTAAATAAATTATAGAGGATATGCAATGTCTTCAATCCAATCATTTACCATTACGCAACCGACCGAAATCATATTTGGTGCCGGTCAGATAAAAAACCTCCCAAACATTATTCAAAAATCCGGAGGGAAAAAACCACTTCTTGTCATTGATCCAGGATTGATCGCCGCCGGCCAGGACAAGACTATCCGTAGTCCCCTGGAAAAAGGCGGCATAGATTTTATTGTTTATGATCAGATTGACCCGGAACCTGGATTACGGCTTGCTGACAACGGGACCAAACTTGCGAGAGATAACGATTGTGACTGCGTTATAGGAATCGGCGGCGGCTCGGCAATGGATGTTGCCAAGGCAATCAGTATCCTGCTGACCAATGGCGGGCGAGCCGTTGATTATCTGGGACTTGGAAAGATCACCAAACCCGGGGTCCCCAAAATCATGGTGCCAACCTCGGCCGGGACCGGTGCCGAGGTCACTTTTACAGCGGTCTTTATTAATGAAGAGACTGGATCAAAGAGTGGAATGAATGGGGATCCTCTCTATCCCGATGTTGCTCTTCTCGACCCTGAACTTACGATGAGCCTTCCCCCCCAGGTGACGGCAACCACCGGCATCGATGCCCTGACCCATGCTCTGGAGGCTTATACCTCCATTCAGGCACATCCGATTTCTGAGATGTACTCGGTCAGGGCCATTACTCTGATAGCTGAAAACATCAGGGCCGCCTATGCCGACGGCAGAAACATCCAGGCCAGGGAAAACATGTTGCTCGGCAGTCTGCTTGGCGGCAAAGCGCTGGCCATTGCAGGCGTCGGTCTCGTGCATGCCATGGCATATCCACTTGGCGGCATGTTCGGCATTGCGCACGGGCTTGCCAATGCCGTTCTCCTCCCTTTTGTTACCCGATATAATATCATCGGTAACCTGGAAAAACACGCCTGTCTTGCCGGCATGTTGGGCCAGGATGTCCAGGGTCTCTCCCTGCGGGATGCCGCCGAGGTCACAGTTGAGGAACTGCACTTGCTCAATAGAGACCTCGGGATCCCATCCACCCTGCAGGCCTTGTCGATTCCTGCCGATAGATTCCATGAAATGGCTGAAATAGCCTTGACGGTTGCCCGACCGGTTGAAAATAATCCCAGGCAGCCGACCGTGGATGATATTGTTGCTATTTACCAGGAAGCAATGACGGGAGCCGCTGATTTCTAATGCTTCCGTTCTGATTGGCGGAGAAATCAATGGGACGTAAGGCTGTGGACCAACACGAAGAGTATAATCTAGAATTACTTCGTAGAGGGGAGTGGACAATGGGACATAAATTTTCCTGATTACCACTAAAGCTCAGCTTGAATGAAATCAGGGATACCATCGCTTTTCTTGGAAAATGAATTGACCTGAAATCAGTCATAAGCGCTGCTAAATGCGATTTGAGATTATAGCTGTAGCGATGTTATCCCTCGTTGCTGAGGAATGA